>JBHEMK010000084.1:0-6508 GCA_046262635.1 Gaiellaceae bacterium | reverse complement strand
GTACGGCGTGCTCGTCCTCGCCGCACAGATTGTGTACGTCGTCGTGCGACGCGTTCGCCTGCGCGCCGCGGCCGCCACGCTCGCCGGCGTCGCGGTCGCGGCGATTCCTTTCTGGTGGGCGGACGTCGTGCTACGCGATCGCTTCGAAGTCGGGGTCGGCGGCGGCGGATCACAGCTCGGCTCTCCCGGTGCCGTCGCGCACTACTTCTGGTGGGTGTCGGGCGACATGGCGGCCGGGCATCACGCCTGGTCGACGCCCGTCCTGCTGCTCGCGCTCGCCGGCGCCTTCCTACTCGCGCGACCACGCCCATGGAGCGTCGCGCTGACGGCGTGCATGCTCGTCATCCCCGGGACGGCGTTCGTGGTCGCGCGGTTGCACTCGACCGCCTCGCCGGAGGCGCGTCACCTGATCTTCGCGCTGCCGTTCTTCTCGACGCTGCTCGCCGTTCCGATCGTCGCGATGGCGCGGCGGCGCCCGCCGCTGACGGTCGCACTCGCGATCGGTGCGATCGCGATCCTCGTCGCGGGCGAAATCAGATGGGCGCACCGGAAGACGCCGCCGTTGTTCGACGGCGATCCGCCCGGCGAGGCAGCGGCGCGCGACGCGGCCGCCGCGTGGCTCACGACCGGTGCGCGCCGGGACGACGTGCTCTTCGGCTACGAGCCGGTCTACCTCCGCGCGTGGGAACGGGACCGGTCCTTCTCCCGCCATGCGCTCCCGCGGGCGGACGCGAAGCTACTGGCCGAGGCGCTCCGCGACGTGCCCGAGCCGATCGGCCGCGGTGTCTGGGTGTTCGACGCCAGCGACACGACCAACGTCTGGGAGCGGCAGACGATCGAGTACGCGCTGCCGCGGCCGACGTCCGGGTTCGAGGGTCGCGCGTACGGGCCCTATCTCGTCATCCGCAGCCGCGCGCCGCTCGGCACGCGGCGCCGGTTCCTCGACGTGTCGAAGCGCGTGATGCGGTTCGGCGTCGGGTTGAGGATCGGCGACGCCGACATCAACCTACGGTCGCTGCTGATCGCCGAGTCCCGGTTCTTCTAGCGTGCGCTCGCGCTCGACCACCTCTCGGTAGCACGGTGCACCCTCGAAGGCCTCCAAGCCCTGGGGCGTTCGGCGCTCGGGACCCGGCCGCAACCGGCGCCGCCGCGCTGTCGCGATGGCGGCGGATGCCCCGACGAGACCCCCGAGGACGAAGGACGAAAGACGGCCACGCCGTTCCTCGCCGTCCATACCGGAGAATCTTACGACTGTGCTCGTCTGCCTCGGCGACCTGCTCCTCGACGTCGTCGTCCGCCTCGACGAGCCGCTGGCTCCGGGCGCCGACGCTCTCGCCCTCACGCATGCGGGCGCCGGCGGCCAGGCCGCGAACGTCGCTGCCTGGGCAGCGTCGCTCGGAGCGTCGGCACGGTTCGTCGGCAAGCGTGCCTCGGATGCAGCGGGGCAACTGGTGGACGGTCAGCTCCGCGGCCGCGGCGTCGAGCTCGTCGGGCCGGTCGTCGAGGGACGAAACGGTGTGGTCGTCTCGCTCGTCGCCGCGGACGGGGACCGGACGATGGCCTCCGACCGGGGCGTTGCGCCCGAGCTCGCGCCGGACGACCTGGAAGCAGCCTGGTTCGCAGACTGCGCAACGTTGCACCTGTCCGGATACAGCCTGATGCGCTCGCCGATCGACGCGGCCGCGCTGGCAGCCGTCACGCTCGCGCGCTCGGCGGGGGCGCACGTCAGCGTCGACCTCTCTGCGTGGACGCGGATCCGCGACTTTGGCCCTGCGGCGTTTCGCGGCCGCCTCGAAGAGCTCGAACCGGACGTGGTGTTCGCGAACGAGCCCGAGTGGGAGATCGTCGGCGGCGCCTACGCGCTCGCGCGCACGGCCGTGATCAAGCGCGGCGCGCGTGGGATCTCGGTTCGCGGAGAGATCGAGGCCGACCTCCCGTCCCTCGCGGCAGAAGTCGTCGACTCGACCGGCGCCGGCGACGCACTCGCGGCGGGCTTCCTCGTCGGCGGCCCTGAGCTCGCGCTCGAAACGGCGGCCCGCTGCATCGGGAAGCTCGGGGCGATGCCGTGATCCGCGTAGCGGAGGAGGTGCGCGAGGCTCGAGCGGTCGTGGCGCTCGAGACGACGCTCGTCGCCCATGGCTTCCCGCCCGGAGAAGGCGTCGCGGTCGGGTTCGAGTCGGAACGGCGCGTCCGCGCGGTGGGTGCTGTCCCCGCGACCGTCGGCGTCCTCGACGGCGAGATCGTCGTCGGGCTGACCGAGACGGAACTCGAGCGCTTCGGGCCGGATGCGCGCAAGGTCGGCCCGCGCGACCTCGCCGCCGCCGTGGTGCAGCGAGCCGTCGGTGCGACTACCGTCGGCGGGACCCTCGCCGTCTGCCGCGCGGTCGGGATCCAGTTCATGGGGACCGGCGGGCTCGGCGGCGTCCACCGTGGCTTCCCTTCCCCTCCCGACGTCTCCGCCGACCTTTCGGAGCTCGTCCGGTGCCAGGCACTGGTCGTGTCCGCCGGCGTCAAGTCGCTACTCGACGTGCCCGCGACTGCGGAGGTGCTGGAGACGCTCGGCGTGCCGGTGCTCGGCTACCGAACCGACACGTTCCCGCTCTTCTACTCGGCCGAGGGTGGGCCGCCGGTCTCCGCCCGTGTCGAGTCCGCGGTCGAGGCCGCGCGGGTCGCGGCGGCGCACTGGGAGCTCGGCGGTGGCGGCCTCCTCGTCGGACGCCCGCCCGACGAGAGCCTCGACGTCGAGCCGCTGATCGAGGAAGCGCTCGCCGAAGCGCGCGCTCGCGGCGTGTCCGGACAGGCTGTGACCCCGTTCGTCCTCTCGGCGCTGCACGAGCGAAGCGGCGGTCGCACGCTCGCCGCGAACCGCGAGCTGGTCGCTGCGAACGCTGGCCTCGCAGCCGAGATCGCGATTGCCTCCGCATAGACTCGGACCGATGCCGCGCGGTTACGAGGAAGGCCCGGTCGCCGAGGAAGCACAGGCGCGCCTCGACGCGCTCGAGCGCGGCGAATCGATCGATGCCGTCCAGCCGCCGGAGACTCGACGCGCGGTCTGGGGCTCGACCGCGAGCAATCCGGAGAAGCACTTCATCGGCTGGGCCGACGAGGTCGACCCGGACGAGCTGTTCGCGTCCGGAGAGGCCTGGGGCCTCTCGATTCGCGTCGCCTAGGAGACGGCGCCGAGGAACTCGTCGATCGTCAGCGCCGTCAGGGTCCGGATCTTCGTGCTGCCGCGCGCACCCAGCGCAACCGAGACGCGCGCAATTGCGGCCGCGTCCGGCGCCTCGACGACGTTGACGAAGTCGAATTGCCCGAGCGTCGCCCACTGCGCCTTGACCGTGGCACCGAGCTGCTCGATCTCACGGTTGACCTCACGGATCCGGCCAGGATTGTTCTTGATCGTCTGCACGCCGTCCGGGGTCAGCGTGGTGAGCATGATGTACGTCGGCACGACAGCCTCCTTCTTCCGCGTGGTGAAGTGCGCACTTGTAGCATGGCGGACCTTGTTCGTCCCTTGCCCCTCGACCCGCCAGCTCACTCGGGCGCTGGCGCTCGGCACCCTGGCCTGCGCCGCCTGCGCTGCCCCGGTGCTCGCCGCCACCTCGGGACCGACGGTGCGGACCAACCGCGGCTGTTATCTGGTCGGGCAGCGGGTGAACGTGGCCGGGAGCGGCTTCGCCACGAGACGCCGGTTCGACGTGGCGATCGACGGTGTCGACTTCGGCCGGAGCGAGACCGACACCGCCGGGTCGTTCTCGGCCAGCTTGGTTCCCGGTGGGCTGCCCGCCGGACAGGCTCAGCACGTCGATCAGCTCAACGTCACCGACGGGACCATCTCCGCCGACTCGCGTTTCACGCTCACGCGCTCGGCCGGGGCGCGATTTCTGGCCACCAGCGGCAACCCGCAGACGCTGCGAGCCCCGTTTGAGATCTGGGGGTTCTCGCTCGACGGGACCCGCAGGAACGTGTACTTGCACTACGTCACGCCGGCCGGCGCCGCGAGGAGCGCCATCGCCCTGGGACAGAGCACCGGGCAGTGCGGCTACCTGCGGACCGGCAGGCGGCGCTTCTTTCCCTTCTCGCCATCACTCGGAACCTGGACGATCCAGGTCGATACGCACGCGCACTACGCCAAGGCGCCCGGCGGCCCAGTGTCCCGGATTCGCGTGCAGATCCACTGAGGCCGGGAGCCGGCGCTCGTTACTCCGGGCAAGCGCCGGGGTACCTAGAACGGGAGGGCAACCTTGTCTGCCAATCCGTCCCCAGGAAGGAATCCAGATGGGCCTGGAGCATCAAGTCACGGACGACCCCGCCCTTGCGGATGAGCTGCGCCCGCGCGGCCCGGTGCAGCTGACGATCACCGAGCGGCGCGAGGACGCACAGCTGCGGCTGGTCCTCGGCGGCGAGCTCGACATCCTCACCGCGGTTCACTTCGGCGCCCGCATGGACGAGATTGTCCGGCGCGGGGACGGCGACGTGGCGGTCGATCTGCGCAGCCTTCGCTTCGTCGATTCCGCGGGGCTGCACATCCTGCTCAACGCGCAGCGCCGGCTGATCCGCCGCGGCCGCCGCCTCACGGTCTGGTGCACCCCGGGTCCGGTCGCGCGAGCGATCCAGCTCGCGCGCCTGTCCGAGACGCTGGGGCTCCGAGACGGCCCCTAGGGCACTAGACGGCCGCCGCCACCTCGGCCCGCTCGAGCACCAGCTCGCCGTCTTTGGCATCGACGGTGATCGAGTCACCGGAGACGAACCGGCCCTCCAGGATCGCCAAGGCCAGTGGATCGACCAGCCGCTTCTGGATCACCCGCTTGAGCGGGCGGGCACCGTAGGTGGGGTCGTAGCCGAGGTTCCCGAGCAATGTCCGTGCGGCATCAGTAAGTGTGATCTCGATCTCCCGCTGGCGCACCCGCTCGATCAGTCGCGCGACCTGGACGTCGACGATCTCGCCCAGCTGCTCGCGCGTGAGGGCGTGGAACTCGACGATGTCATCGAGCCGGTTGATGAACTCGGGCTTAAACTGCGCCTCGACGCCCGCGCGCCCTCCGGGAACGTTCGAGGTCATGATCAACACCGTGTTCTTGAACGACACGGTGCGGCCCTGGCCGTCGGTCAGGCGTCCATCGTCCATCACCTGGAGCAGCGTGTTGAACACCTCCGGATGGGCCTTCTCGATCTCATCGAGCAGCACCACCGAGTAGGGACGGCGTCTCGCCGCCTCGGTCAGCTGGCCGCCTTCGTCGTAGCCGACATAGCCGGGGGGCGCGCCCACGAGGCGTGAGACCGAGTGCTTCTCCATGTACTCGGACATGTCGATGCGGATCATTGCGTCCTGGCTGTCGAACATGAACTCGGCCAGCGCGCGTGCCAGCTCCGTTTTGCCCACCCCGGTCGGGCCCATGAACAGGAAGGTGCCGATCGGCCGGTCGGGATCCTGCAGTCCGGCACGCGAGCGCCGGAGCGCGGCCGACACCGCTTCGACGGCCTCCTCCTGGCCGATGACCCGCTGGTGCAGACGCTCCTCCATGTGCACGAGCTTCTCGATCTCGCCCTCGAGCAGCCGTGAGACGGGGATCCCGGTCCACTTCGCCACCACCTCGGCCACGTCCTCGGCGTCGACCCGGTCTTTCAGGAACCGCGGCTCGGCCGTGTTCTCCGATGACTCAGCGGACTCGGCCGCGGCGAGCTGCTTCTCCAGTTCGGGGATCGTCCCGTACTGCAGCTCCGCGGCGCGACCGAGGTCGGTCTCCCGCTGGGCACGCTCGAGCTCGGTCCTCGCCTGGTCGAGCTTCGCCTGGAGGTCAGCCACCGCGTCGGTTGCGGCCTTCTCACGCTGCCACTCAGCGTGCATCGCGGCCGAGCGTTCGGTCTCTTCGGCCAACGCGCGATCGAGCTGCTCACGCCGCGCTGCGGTACCCGGATCGTCGTCCTCTCCCAGCGACTGCAGCTCGATCTCCAGCTGCATGATGTGGCGATCCACCTCGTCGATCTCGGTGGGCTTGGAGTCGATCTCCATCCGGATCCGCGAGGCGGCCTCGTCGACCAGATCGATCGCTTTGTCAGGCAGGAACCGGTCGGCGATGTAGCGATGACTCAGCGTGGCGGCGGCGACCAGCGCCGAGTCGAGGATCTGGACCCCGTGGTGAACCTGGTAGCGCTCCTTGAGCCCGCGAAGGATCGCGATCGTGTCCTCGAGCGTCGGCTCGCCGACGACGACGGGCTGGAATCGGCGCTCGAGCGCCGGGTCCTTCTCGATGTGCTTGCGATATTCATCGAGCGTCGTCGCCCCGATGCAGCGAAGCTCGCCGCGGGCCAGCATCGGCTTGAGCATGTTGCCCGCGTCCATAGAGCCTTCCGCCGCCCCGGCGCCGACGATCGTGTGCAGCTCGTCGATGAACACGATGACCTGACCCTGAGCGTCGGTGATCTCCTTGAGCACCGCTTTCAGCCGGTCCTCGAATTCTCCCCGGTACTTCGACCCGGCCACCATCGCGCTGATGTCCAACGACAT
>JBHEMK010000083.1:0-29428 GCA_046262635.1 Gaiellaceae bacterium | reverse complement strand
CGCGGCCACCTCCGTGGTCGACGTTGGCAAAGAGCAACGCCGACCTTCGACCCCCTTTCTACGGACCCTCCCCCCGCTCCGCCCACAGCGGAACGGAATCACTCATCTAGGCGGCGAGTCGGGGTGGGCTGCCCCGGGAGGCGGCAGCCCGCCCCACGCGAGATCTCGATGCGGGCTTTGAGCGGCGGCCGAGGTGCCGCGGGCAGGGCTGGAGTATGGGCTCGCCGTCTCGCGTCCGGGCTCGAGGCGCCGGTCGACCTGATCGAGATCGGGCCGATCGTCCCTTCGATCTTGTGACCCGTGCCGGCGTCGTCTCCGCGCGAGCCGAAAAGAGTCAGCTGCACTCGGCGGCGAGTGCAGCGGCGAGGCCGTCGACGAGGATCTCCACGTGCTCGTCGTCGAAGACGAGCGGAGGACGGATCTTGAGGACGTTCTGCTCCGGTCCGGTGCGACCGATCAGGATGCCCCGGTCGCGCAAGCGATCGACTACGCGTTCGGCGAGTGCGGCGTCCGGTGTCTGTGCGGAGTCGTTCCCCACCACCTCGACGCCGACGAGCAGGCCGCGTCCGCGCACCTCGCTGATGCCCGCATGTCGTTCGCAGAGGGCTTCAAGCGAGCGGGCAAGCCGTGACCCGACGCGCGCCGTATGCTGCACGAGCCGTTCGTCCTCGATCACGTCCAGGACGGCAAGCCCGGCCTGGGCCGCGACCGGGTTTCCACCGAAGGTGCTGAAGAAACGCGAGCTGGCGGCAAACCGGTCGACGAGCTCCTTGCGGGTGATCACGGCGGCGACCGGATAGCCGTTTCCCATCGGCTTGCCGAGCGTCACGATGTCGGGCGTGATTGCGGAGCGGACGAACGACCAGAGGTCGTCCCCCGTACGTCCGTAGCCCGCTTGTACCTCATCGGCGACGTAGAGCCCTCCCGCATCGTGAGTCCGGTCAACCAGCTCCGCGACCTTGGCACCGGACGGGGCGAAGATGCCGTCGCTCGTGCAACCGCCGTCGAGGAACGTGGCCGCGAGCCCGACGCCGCGGGCTGCCAGTTGCGCCGTCGCGCGCGACATCTCGACGTCGATCGGCGTCCCGGTACCCGGAGGAAGGATCGTCGCGACGTGGGGCGGATCGAACCCGGCCGGCCATTCCTCCGGCGACAGGTGCGACACGGCGGCGGTCATTCCGTGGTAGGCGTAGGCCGTCACGACGGCACCGGCGGCTCCGGTGGCGGCGGTTGCGATCCGCCACGCGAGATCGTTGGCTTCGCTACCCGAGTTGACGATCATAACCGTATCGAGGCCCGCCTCCGGCGGCATCGAGGCCGCGAGCCGCTCGGCGAGCTCGACCAGCGGCTCGTAGAGATAGCGGGCGTGGGTGTTGATCGCCCGGGTCTGCCGGACCACGGCTTCTGTAACCCGCGGGTGGCCGTGGCCGACGACCGGAACGTTGTTGTACGCGTCGAGCAGTTTTCTGCCAGCGGCATCGAAGAGCCAGACACCTTGGCCGCGGACGACGTGCACAGGCTGTCGATAGGTCAGCTCGGTGAGGGCCGATCCCAGAGCCGTGCGCCGGCGACGGGCGAGCTGGCCGGTCGGCACGCGCGGGCGCGGCGCCCCGAACGCATGCCCCACGGCTTCGGCTCCCTCGGTCTGGAACAGCTCGAGCAGCGCCCAGGAGTCCGTGTCCCAGGCCTGGATGTACTCGGCGTTCTCCGGGTAGCGCTCGGCGCGCCAGGCGCTGATCGTGACGATCGCGGCCAGCCGGGCGCCAACGAGATCCCCGAGAACCGCGAACTCGTCCGGTTCGAGGGGTATGCGGGAGGCGTAGCCATCGGTGACGAGCCGTGCGGAGCGGAAGACGTCCTCGCCCGAGCGACCACGGAGCAGCGATGATAAGCCGACCGCGAAGTCGGCCACCTGCGCGGTGTGAGCCGTGTCGCCGAAGTCGACGATTCCGCTGATGCGAGCCCGGGGATCGACCAGCACGTTGTCGAGAGTCAGATCGCCATGCACGACCTGCGCCCTCAGCCCGGCCCAGCGAGGCACGACACGCGACTCGTACCGGTCCAGAACCTCTTCGACGAGTGCCCGTCGCGCCGCGTTCGAAATCGATCCGAGCAGCGGCCGGAGCAGCGTGGCATGCTTGAGATCCCAGAGCAGTTCACGTCCCGCCGCAGGGTGGAAGAACCCACGAAGCGCGAGGTTGAGGCGCGCATGTGTCGCACCGTACTCGTGCAGCGCCGGATCGCCGAGCTCGACGGCGGAGGCGTTCCGACCCTCGAGACGCTCGAACATCCGCACGAAATGCGTCCCGTCGGGCCCCTCAACGGTCGCCCTGTAGACGGCCGGGCCGGCACCATCACCGCCGCCCGCGGCCAGACATGGCCGCGCCACCGGCAGCTCGGGGTCGACGCGGGTGACGTGCAGGATCGCTTCGACCTCCAGGTCGAGCACGGCCGGATCCTCGCCGAGATTGGAGATCTTGACGATCGCGCCGCGGCCGCCGTCGTCGATCATGAACGTCTGGTCTCGCTCGCTCCCGAGGTCGACGGCGCTCCCGGCGACTCCGAACAGGTCCTCGGCGATCCTCGCTACCTCATCCGGACCGAAACGAGGCGGGCACGTCTCCAGCACGTTCGACGGAGGCCGGGACGTCTCAGGCGCCGTCACGTTGATCCTCGGTGGCCCCAGGGGCCGTACAGGTCGACTCCGTGAGGTTCCTGAATGATATTGCCGCCGTCGACTGGGATCGACTGGCCGGTCAGATAGCTCGCGGATTCCGATGCCAGGTACGCGATCAACCCCGCGACCTCCTCCGACGTGCCGGGTCGGCCCACGGGAGTATGCGATCCGGCCTGCAGTTCATCCGGAGTCGACGAGGCTGTGGCGATCCACCCAGGGGCGACCGAGTTGACCGTGATGGCAGCCCGCCCGTACTCGAGAGCGAGTGTTCGCATCATCCCGTCCATCGCCGCCTTTGCAGCCGCGTAGGCAGCAGAGCCCGGGCTGGATACCAGCGGGCCGGTAACGGAAGACACCATCACGATGCGCCCATAGCGACGTGCGATCATCCCGGGCAGAACGGCTTGCGTTGTGTGGAACGCGGTGTTGAGGTTGAGATCGAGTTCGCGTCGCCATTGGCTCGGCTCGAGGTCGGCAAACGCGGCAGACGTGGGCTCGGTTCCGGTCTGCACCATCCCGGCGGCGTTGACGAGGACGTCGATCGGACCATGTTCTGCTTGCGCGGCGGCGACAAGGTCGAACGCCTGACCGCGATCCGTGAGATCGGCGACGTGGGCGCCGACCGTGGCGCCCTCGGCCCGGAGCTCTCGCGCACGCTGCTCGATTCGGTCGGTCGTCGAGGTGATCGCGACCGTCGCTCCGAGCCGTGCGAGCAGTCTCGCGGCGGCGAACCCGATCCCCGCGGCGCTCCCGCAGCCCGTGATCAGCGCGTGGCGTCCGGTCAGGTCGAAAGGGTCACGTGCCATGGCCGAGCCGGGGCGATACTAGCTGGCTCTCAGGCGGCTGGAGCCTCGTTCGTCAGGGGCCAGAGAGCTCGCGGCGGCAGTGCTCGACCGCCGATCGCGTCCGCCGAAGCACGGCCGCATCGGCCGTCTCGAAGGCATCGAAAGCTCGAGGAAAATCGGGACCTCCCCCGTCCGGCGCGGCGAACGTCCGCTCCGAACTCGGCGACGTCGAATCTGCCACGGTCGTCGGGCCAGCTCCAGTGCGAGTCGCTCTGGAAGTCGGTGTTCTGGAGGTGAAGGACGCCGATGCTCCCGGCGAGCGGCACGGGCCAGTCACGCGTCGAGAAGGCGCTCAACGGCTCCCACGTGCAGAAGCCCGGGTGAGGTGCTTCCTCGCCGCTCCTGCACGGCCGGAAGGTACAGCCGACGAGGCGCCTCATTCGACTCGGCGACGACGCCTCATTAGACTCGGCGACGTGCGCCTGGAGAACAGCTTTGACGTCGACGCGCCGCTCGACGCCTCGTGGCGGCTGCTGAACGACGTCCCGAGTGTCATCCCGTGCCTCCCGGGAGCCGAGCTCGTCGACATCGTCGACGAACGCACCTGGACCGCGAACCTGCGTGTCAAACTCGGCCCGATAGCGTTGCAGTTCACGACCGAGATCGTGCGCGAGTCCGTGGACGAGGCGGCGCGGCGGGTCGTGCTCTCGGTGAACGCCCGCGAGGCGCGCGGCCGCGGCAGCGCTCAGGCCAAGGTCGAATCGACGCTCGCAGCGGCTGACGGCCGCACCCGCGTCAGCATCGTCACCGAGCTGACTCTTAGGGGCGCCGTGGCGCAGCACGGTCGCACGGTCGTTGCGGACGTCGCGGCGAGACTGACGGAGCGGTTCGCGAGCTGCATCGCCGCCAAGCTCGCAGACTCAGCCGCACCGGCTCCGCCGCCCGTGCCGATCGGCGGTCTTCGGCTCTTCCTGGGCGCGCTCTGGCGGTCGCTCGTCGGTCGCGTCACGACCCGACGATAGATGCGTTCCAGCCGGCTCCGTCATGCTGGCACGGGATCGCGGGATCGTCGTGGTCGGTCACGAGCCGACCCGCCCTCAGCAGCGAGCAGTAGGCCTCGATGTGCGGATCGCCGAAGTTCACGTTGCAACGGACGATGGTCGCGCCGCGGTAGTTCCGGCCGCTCTTGACGCAGGCGATCCAGTGGACAGTCAGGTCCTCCGCCCTGAGCCGCGCGGTCAGGAGCTTCTTGGCGACGGGGGGAGCGGCCGATGTGAACCTCGGAGACGAACCGGTGTCCCTGCAGCCGGGGAGCAGGGCGAGGGCGACGACCGCGATCGCAACTCTCAAAGCGTCAACACGACCTTCGTGGCCTCGCGGGTGTCGAACAAATGGTAGGCGTGCGCGGCGTCCGTGAGCGCGAGCCGGTGGGTCACCACCGGTGTCGGGTCGATGGTCCCGTCCGCGAGCCAATCGAGCAGCAGACCTCCGTCCTGCCACGGATCGCCGATCGAGAACCGGAGGGTCAGCTCACGTTCGAACATGAGACCGTTGTCGAGCGGGAAGTCCGGCTCGAAGTGCGCGCCCACGACCGATACGGTTCCACGGCCTCGGGCGAGGCGAAGCGCGGCATCGAGACCCGACTGTGAGCCGGCCGCCTCGACGACGACGTCCGCACCAAGCCCGCCGCTCGCCTCCCGGACGAGGTCGGCGGCCCGCTCGGGTGCGACCGCCTCGGCACCGAGCCGTTCGGCCAGCTCGCGCCGGGCGGGAACGCCGTCAACCGCGATCAACCGGCCGGCGACCCGCGACGCGCAGAGGACGGCCATCAGACCAACCGGGCCGCAGCCCACGACCGCGACGATGTCGCCGGCCGCGACGCCGCCGCGGACGACGGCGCCGTAGCCTGTCGGGAGAATGTCGGCGAGGAAGACGGCCGCCTCGTCTGTGACCACGTCCGGAAGCGGACGGAGGACGCGGTCTGCATGCGGAACCCGGACGAGCTCAGCCTGGCCGCCGTCGAGCCGTGGATAGACACCTGAGTAGCCGAAGAGCGAACGCTCACTGCACTGCGTGACGCGTCCGGCAAGGCACGAGGCGCAGTTTCCGTCCGAGATCATGCTCGTGTTCACCACCCGGTCGCCCCGGCGCAGGCTCCGTACCCCGGCCCCGACGTCGACCACCACGCCTGCGAACTCGTGGCCGAGAACGGTTCCGGCCTCGAAGCCGGGCGTCAGACCGTGATAGGGGAAGAGGTCGGCGCCGCAGATCGCTGTTGCGCGGACAGCGACGATTGCGTCTGCGCCCTCGCGGATCGCAGGATCGGGGACCTCATCGACGCCGACGTCCCCCGGAGCGCGCAGGACGACCGCCTTCAGGCCGGCTCCTCGATCTCGACGAGATAGCCATCCGGGTCGATACAGAAGAAACGGCAGCCGCCCCAGGGCGGCTCGTACAGGTCGGCAAGGAACCGCACCCCCGCCCGTGAGAGTCGGCCGTGCTCGGAGCGCGCATCGTCGACCTCGATGACGAGGACGACGCTTGCCCGCGACGTGTCGGTCGGGGCGGCCATCGCGACACCCGGCCTGTCGTCTGCCGGATGCCCCTGCTCGGCGAGGGACAGGCGTGCCCCCGCGAGCGCCAGCGTCGCGTAGGGCGGATCCTCGTAGGTCGCTTCCAGCTCGAACCCAAGCTGGTCGCTGTAGAACGCAAGCGACCGGCCGACGTCCGCGACCGCCAGGATCGCTCCGGCCCGGCGGGGCATCAGTTGTGGGTGTGGCCGCCGTCGGCCACGATCATCTGCCCGGTCACCCAGCCGGCCTCCTCAGAGGCCAGGAACGCGACCGCAGGCGCGATGTCCACCGCCTCGGCGCGGCGCGGGATCGCCTGCAGCATCTGGACGAAGTCGAACGCCTCGGCATGCTTGCTCGCGAGCACGCCTTCCGTGGCGGTCAGGCCGGGCGCGACCGAGTTGACGGTGATCCCGTGACGCCCCAGCTCCCGCGCGAGCGCGCGCGTGAACGCCCACACGCCGCCCTTCGACGCGACGTAATGAGCGAGGTTCGGCGTACCCGCGAGGATGACGTTCGAGGCGATGTTGACGATTCTGCCGTAGCCGGCGTCGCGCATTGGCTTCTGGGCGTAGTGGCAGCTGAGGAAGACGCCGTCCAGGTTGACGGACATGATCCTGCGCCATTCCGCGAAGTCGACTTCGTCCCACGGTTTGAACGGGACGATTGCCGCAACGTTCACAAGCACGTCGAGCCTGCCGAAGCGCGACAGGGTCTCGTCGACCATGCGCTTGACCTCGTCCTCGCTCGAGACGTCGGCCCGCAGACCTGCGCCTCCGGACGGAGCTGCGCTCTCGGCCCCCTCCCCGTTCACATCGGCGACGACGACCGTCGCACCCTCGGCCGCAAGCTTGTCGGCGACCGCCTTTCCGATTCCCTGCGCGCCCCCGGTGACGATCGCGACCCGGTCGGCCAGCTTGCCCATGTACGTGTGCCTCCTAGATCTCGTAGAAGTCGGGCGCGTGCTTGTAGCCGCGCCACGCGTCCATGTCGTGGGACAAGAAGATGTCGGCGCCGTGCTCCTCGGCGAGCGCCCTCACCCGCCGGATCGAGCGGACGCCTGCCACGGGGTCGTTGTGAAAGCCGGGCTGGATGCCCCGCTCCAGAGCGGACGCCGTGTAGGCGACGTCGAACGCAAACAGCATCGGGGCGGGGCCTTCCTCGGGCCGTACGAGCAGCGAGTAGTGCCCGACCGTGTGACCGGGGGTCTCGGAAAGCCACAGCCCCTTCGCGAGCTCGAAGTCGCCGGTCACGGGTACGAAGTTGGCGCCATCGTAGTCCCACGACTTGTCGGAGTAGCCGAAGAACTCGAACGGCTCATGGTTCCGCGCCTGGGCGAGCTCCTTCGCGTGGAGCACGTTCCTCACTTTCGTCTCGGCGAAGAGCCTGTTACCGCCGACATGGTCGATGTGGAGGTGGGAGTTGACGAGCGTCGTCACGTCGCCGAGCTCGAAGCCGCACGCCGCGAGCTGGGCGGGGATCGTCTGGTCCGGCGCCTGCTCCGGCAGCTCGAACGGGAGGACGCGGTTCATGTGGTCGAGGTCGATCCCCGTGTCGAAGAGGAAGAGTCCGTCGTCGTGCTCGATCAGCACGCTGTAGACGGGGATTCGCGCCTGCTCGCCGGGGACGTTCCACATCAGCTGGGTGTGCTCGATCACGATCGAGCCGTTGTCGAGAAGCCAGATCTTCATCGCCGCATCAACCTTCGAGGGCTTTGCGGACCGCGACGAGCTTCCCTGCTCGGCGCGCACGCAGCTCGTCGATCTGCTCCGGCGTGTAGTCGTAGATCCCGCCGCCGGTCTTCATCCCTAGCCGGCCCTGCTCGATCAGCCCACGGATCGTTGGCGAGACCTCGCTCGTGGTCGAAAGGTCTCCGTTCAAGTACGACCCGACGGCGTCGTAGATGTCGAGCCCGGCCATGTCAAGAAGCTCCATCGGACCGATCACGGCGAGCTTGTAGCCGATCCCCCAGCGGACGTTTAGGTCGAGCCCCTCCGGGTCGATGATGCCCCGGTCGACCAGGTCGAGGCACTCCCGGAGGATGGCGTAGAGGATCCGGTTCTCAACGAAACCGGGGACCTCCTTTTCGACCACCGGGTGGTACCCGATCCGCTGCACGAGCGCCGAGGTCGCCTCGATCGTCGCCTGCGAGGTCTCCACACCCGGGATCACCTCGATCATCGGGATCAGGTGCGGCGGGTTCGACCAGTGCATGCCGACGACCCGCCCCGGGTGCTCGCAGACGGACGCGATCTTGCTGATCGGGATCCCGGACGTGTTCGAGGCGAGAATCGCTTCGTCGCCGACCCCCGCCTCCAACCGGGGGAAGAGCTCCTGCTTGAGTTCGAGTCTCTCGGGCACAGCCTCGAGGACGAACCCCGCGCCCGCGAGTGCAGCGCTGAGCTCGTTCTCGAAGCGCAGGCCGCCGCCCTCCTGCCCTGGTGCGTCGAGCCGATCGAGGACACCGGCCGCTAACTCGACCCCGGCCTTCGCGCGCTCGAGCGCCTCGGCGCTCGTGTCGTAGAGGGCGGTGTCGATGCCGGCCCGGGCGAGCACCGCACCCATCCCGGGTCCCATCGTCCCGGTGCCGATCACAGCTGCACGTCTCACATCCGCCACTCGCCCTCCTTCTGCAGGTCCTGAATGCGCCGCCAGACGCGCTCCGGCGTCAGCGGCAGCTCCGACATCGGCACGCCCGCATCCGCGAGCGCGTTGACGATCGCGGCGGGTACGGCGGCCAGCGCGCCTTCGCCGCAGCCCTTCGCCCCGTACGGCCCCGGCCCGTCGCCATTCTCGACGATCACACACGTCATCTCGTCCGGGAGATCCTCGAAGCTCGGCACCCGGTAGTCGAGCAGCGTGTCGTTCAACAGCAGGCCGTCCTCGTAGACCATCTCCTCGAAGAGCGCGTTTCCGATCCCCTGCATCGTCGCCCCCTCGTCCTGCCGCTCGACGAGCTGGGGATTGATCGCCCGGCCGACGTCGGCGGCCGTCGCAGTCCGCCGGACGCGGACGAGTCCGGTGTCCGGGTCGACCTCCCCCTCGGCGGCTCCGACGCACACCTCCCAGAACACTGGGCCCTCGGCGTACGAGCCGGTTCCGGTCGGCGCAACCTCGCCCTCGCCGATCAACTCGCCCCCGGCGAAGCCGAACCGATTGCGCATCAGCTCGACGTGGCTCAGCACGCGGTCTCCGTGCCAGACGGCGCCGTCCCGCGCCTCGAGCTCTTCGGGCTCGGTCCCGAAGGAGGCGGCAGCGGTCTCGAGCAGCTTCGCACGGATGTTCGCGGCCGCGCGCTGCACGGCAAGGCCCGCAAGCGTCGTCGAGCGGCTCGCGCCGGTGGAGCGGTCGTACGGGGTGAATCTCGTGTCGGTGCCGTGAACCGTGACCTGCCCCGGCTCGAGGCCGATCTCCTCTGCGGCGATCTGTGCAAACGCGGTTCGCGGCCCCTGCCCCATCTCGGTCGTCCCGACGAGCACGACGACTCGACCGTCAGCCTCGAGGCGGCAGACGGCGCTCGATACCGGGTGGGCCCCCGCGGCGAGCAGGCCGACCGAGACGCCGCGGCCGACGAGCGGGGCTTTCGGCTCGTCCCAGCCCACTGCCTCGGCGACCTTCTCGACGTCGCCGACGAGGTCTGCGTCGAGCGGCTTGCCACCCGGGCGCACCTCCTCACCGGGCGCCAGAAGGTTGAGGCGGCGCACCTCGAGCGGGTCGAGCCCCGCGCGCCGCGCGACCTCGTCGACCTGTGATTCGCCGATCCACTGGAGGTGTGTCGCCCCGAAGGCCCGGTACGAACCGGCAGGCGCCGTGTTCGTGTACACGCAGGATGCGTCGACACGGTAGGCCGCCCAGCGGTAGGGGCCGGGCGCGGCGTCACCCGCCGTCGCGGTGACCCGCGGCCCGTTGTCAGCGTAAGCGCCGGTGTCCAGGCGACAGTCGACGTCGCGCGCGAGCAGCCGGCCGTCGGCGGTCGCAGCAGTCCGCATCCTGCAGCGCATGTTGTGGCGGCGCGTCGTCACCATCGACTCGCCGACGCGGTTTTGGATCCGTACCGGACGCCCGGCCTTCCGGGCGAGCGCGACCGTCAGCGGCTCCATCTTCGTGTACGACTTCGACCCGAAGCCCCCGCCGAGGTACGGGACGACGACCCGTACGTTCGCGACCGCGACCCCGAAGAGGTCGGCGATCTCTGCGCGCACGAGGAACGGGTGCTGGCAGGTCGCCCACAGCGTGATCTCGTCGACCTCGACCTGGGCGATCACCGTGTGGGTCTCCATCGCGTACTGGTAGACGGCGGGAAATGTGTACTCGCCCTCGACGACGAGGTCCGCGCGCGCAAATACTGCCTCGAGCTCGCCGCGGTCGATCCGGTAGCGGTAGCAGATGTTGCCCTGGCGGTTCGGCAGCTCGCCCAGACCGTGGAAGAGACCGGGGCGTGTCGACCCCTCATTGACGAGCGGTGCGGCCTCGGCCAGCGCGTCCTCGATGGTCGCAACCACCTGCAGGTCCTCGTATTCGACGGCGATGGCATCGACCGCGGCGGCCGCCTCGGCAGGCGTCGCCGCGGCGACCGCCGCCACGGGCTCGCCGTGAAACCGGACCTTGTCGATCGCGATGATCGGCCTGTCCTTGATTGCGTGGCCGAAGTACGGATCAAGATCGCGCAGGTCCCCGCCGGTGAGCACGCAGACGACGCCCGGCATCCGCTCGGCCACCGAGGTATCGATCGAGCCGATGCGCCCGTGGGCGACGGGGCTGCGCAGCACCGCTCCGTAGAGCATTCGCGGGACGAGCAGGTCACCGACGAACTGCGCCCGGCCGCTCACCTTTTCGTGCGCGTCCAGCCGATGGTGCGAGCGGCCGATCTGCGTGCGGGTCGCCTGGTCTCCGATCGTCCGCATCATGCGACCCCTATGAGCTCGGCCACCGCTTCGACGATGCCCCTGTAGCCGGTGCAGCGACAGAGGTTGCCGGCGAGGTTCCGCTTGATGTCGTCCGCCCCCGTGAGCTCGCCGCTTTCGAGCAGCGCACTGACGGTGAGCAGCATGCCGGGCGTGCAGAACCCACATTGGAGTGCGGCATGCCGTGTAAAGGCCGCCTCGAGGCGGTCGAATTCCGGCCGCCGGGCGAGCCCCTCGATCGTCGTCACCTCGGTCCCGGCCGCATCGACTGCGAGGAAGCAGCACGAGCTGACCGGCAGCCCCCCGACGAGCACGGTACATGCTCCGCAGACCTGTACGTCGCAGGAGCGCTTGGTGCCGGTAAGGGCCAGGCCGTCACGCAGGAAGTCGAGGAGCAGCTCCTGCGGGGCGACCTCGCGGACGAGTTCGACGCCGTTGACTCTAAGCGCGATCTCCACTGAATCCTCTGCCGGCCCGGGCGAGGGTGCGCTGCCAGGCAGCCCAGTACTCGTCCACGAACTCGTCCCGGTACTTGACCGGCTGGAGCTCCAGCGCGAGCTCGGCGGTGATCGGCTGCGGCCCGCCGAGCGTCGCCGCGATCGACTGCAGCCGGGCCGCCCGCTCGAGCGTCGCAGCCGTGAGCACCGCCCAGGACACGCCCTTGCCGACGACGAGCACGCCGTGGTTGCTCAGGAGCACCGCGCGGCGAAGCCCGAGGGCTGCAGCCACCCGGTCGCCCTGCTCCTCTTCGACGATCAGGTCCGGGTCGGCGAATCGCCCGAGCCCGTCGGCGAAGAGAACAGCATCGTGCGTGAGAAGGTCGAGCTCCGCCTCCGTGGCAGCGAGTGCGGTCGCATACGGCGGGTGCCCGTGGACAACCGAGCCCACGTCGGGGCGTGCGCGGTAGACGCCCGTGTGCAGGACCGTCTCGAGATGAAGGACGGCGTCGGTGTCGTCAATCGTGACGACATCGTCCGGCTCGACCTCGTCGAGCGTGATTCCCTTCCGCTTGATCCAGATCTCCCCCTCGGGCCCGCGGGCGCTCACGTGGCCGAGCGTGAGGTCGGCATACCCTTCGACTGCAAGGATCCGGCAGGCCCACGCGACCTGCTCGCGGAGGCTCTGCGCCACGACAACCACGAAACTAGCGCCGCTCCGTGGGCGGATAGTCTGGGTGTGGGAACCCGAACACCATCACCACGTCGGTGTCGCCGGTATTGGCGACCGCGTGCCACAGGTGGGCCGGGAT
This sequence comes from Gaiellaceae bacterium, assembly GCA_046262635.1. Classification (GTDB taxonomy): domain Bacteria; phylum Actinomycetota; class Thermoleophilia; order Gaiellales; family Gaiellaceae; genus JBHEMK01. The sequence goes on along the minus strand of JBHEMK010000083.1, from coordinate 17,243 downwards.
GTGGAGCGCATCGCCCTCGCCGAACGGCACGGCCTCGTCGTCGAGGCGCAGCTCGCCCGATCCGGAAACGACGTAGGCGACCTCCTCCGTCTCGTGTCGGACGGGCGTGAGGACGGTGCCGGGAGTGAAGACCGAGTAACCGAGCGACAACTCGTTGCCGTCCGCGCGCGCGGCGGTGACGAGCATGCGGCTCCAGCTTCGCTGCGGCAGCTCGATCGGCTCGACCTCCGACAAGCTGACGACGGCTACAGAACCCACTCCCCGTCCCTCAGGATGGTCGTGCCGTCGTCGACGATCTGCATGGTCGCGTTCAGGAAGACGCCGTCGAGATGGAGGGAGCAGACGTTCTGGCCGCCTGGGTAGGCGTTGTGATTGTCGCCGAGGGCGAGGTGCACGGTCCCGATCCTCCCCTTCTCGGACGGGGTGCCGAACGGCGCCTTCTCGCTCGTGCCGAACGCGAACTCACCGACGACGGCCGCGTTCTCGACCCCGTCGATCGCCTCTCGGAGCCGCCGCGCCTCGTCGCCGCCCTCGATCGCGACGCACCTGCCTCCCTCGAGCGTCCAGCGGATCGGCTCCTTCACCTGCCCCGGAAGGCCGATTCCGAGCATCACCCCGTCCACGACGGCGGTGCCGTGCGTGAAGTCCTCGACCGCGGCGAAGGCCACCTCCGCCCACAGCGGGACGGGCCCCATCATCTGGCCCCGCCTCTTCATCGGGGTCACCTCGAGCGCCGGCCGCTCCGCAATCGAAACGACGAAATCGGTCCCCAGGGGTGTCGTCACGTGAACCTGCGTCTTGCCCTCGAGCGCCGCGATCGCGTCCAGCGCGCGCTCGGTTGCGCGCTTGATGTCGTCTACGGTCAAGTCCCATTCGCCCATGCCGGGCTCGACCGAGGCAATCTTCCCGTTCGCCTCGCACGTCTCCCGTACCGCATTGACGTGCGCGAAGCGGTTCGCCCACTCGAGGTTGGTGATGATGATCACCTCGTCCGAGCCGACCATCGCCCGGTGCAGGTTCGCGGGGGGCGCCATCGGGAAGCGCACGTCAGCGCGGCCGCGGCGAACCTGCGCCTCGTTGTTCATCACGACGGGCCAGCCACCACGCTCGAGGACGACCCCGGCAACGGCGGCCGCGTGCTCCAGGTGCTCGTCGTCGCAGACGATCGTGACGACGTCCCCATCCTCGACGGACATGCAGACGTCAACGACGAGTGCCGCATCCTTGAGCAGATTGTCGGTCTCGACTGCAGTTACCATCACTCACCTCGCTCGCTCGGCTGAAAATAGGGGCAGGACGTCCTTCGCGAACAGCTCGACCTGCCCGAACTGGTCGATCGCGCCGAACCGACAGATGAAGTGGTCGACGCCCGCCTCCGCGAAGGTGCGGACCCACTCTGCGATCTGGTCCGGTGTACCGACCGGACCCCAGTTCGACAGGTCCATGGCCTGAGAAAGCTCGGGGTAGTACTTGGAGATGTACTCGTCGAAGGCGGTCCGCGCCTCCTCCTCCGAGTCGCCGATGTTCATCGTGACCTGGTACGCGATCACGAGCCGCGAGAAGTCGCCCTCGTGCTCGTCCGCATAGCGCTCGATCGCGGCGAGCTGCTCTTGGAGCTCCTCGGGATGCTGTGCGCGGCAGCAGGTCATCCAACCGTCGCCATAGCTGATGATCCGCCGGCAGGCGGCGTCGAACCGGCGCTTGATCACGTCGGGGGGCGCGTCCCCGGTCAGGCGAGGGTTCGAGACGACCCAGATCGGCGGCGGCGACTGCAGCGGCCGCAGGGGGCCAAGCTCCGTCCCGGAGAAGAACGAGACGTCGTCGTAGTCGAAATGGCGACCGTGGAAGTCGACCCTGCCCTCGGTCCAGAGCGCCCGGAGCACGGCGAGCCCCTCCTCGAAGATCGAGGCGCTCTTCGCGTAGTCGAGCCCGAGCGCCTCGAATTCACGGCGGACGCCCTCCTCGGGATTGCCCTTGCCGGCACCGAGGATCGTCCGGCCTCCGGAGATGACGTCGAGCGTGGCCCACTCGAGGGCGAGGTAGAGCGGGTTGCGGGTCGACGTGACCATGCACGCGGTGCCGAGCCTGACCCGCGAGGTCCGCTGCGAGATCGCCGAGAGAAGCGAGATCGGCTCGTACCTCGGCTTGGAGAACAGGCTGTCGCCGACCCACACAGAGTCGAACCCCGCCTCCTCGACGGCACGGGAGAGGTCAAGCAGCATCGGAACGTCGTAGTCCGGCGCGATCAACGGTTCGCGATTATTGAGGTTGATGCCGAAATCGAGCGGCCGGTCAATCACGGCCGGGCTCCGGCCTCGGCCGAGCTCAGCTCGCCGGCGGTGAGCGCCTTCAAGCGCCGCTGCGGAACCCGGATGTGCTCGGACATCAAGTGCGCGGCCCGCTCGGCGTTGCCGCGCCTCGCGGCGCGGAGGATCGCGCCATGCTCGGCGATCGAGCGCTGGAGATTGCCTCGCAGAGTCAGCGAGCGCATTCGGTAGCGACCCATCTGGCCGAGGAGCTGCCCATACAGCTCCTGGAGCTTCCGGTTTCCCGACGCCTCGAACAGATACGCGTGGAAGGCGACATTCGCCTCGAAGAACTCCGTCACCTCACCGTGCTCCGCGTGCCCGGCCATAGCGTCGATCAGGGCCTGCAAGGCGCTGAAATCTTCCGGGCCGAGCCGTGGCACAGAGAGCCTGACCGCCATGATCTCGAGCGCCTCCCGTACCTGGTACAGCTCGAGGAACTCGTCCTTCGAGAGCAGGCGCACGACGGCTCCGCGTCGCGGACGAACGGTCACGAGGCCCTCGGCGGCCAGCCTCCCGATCGCCTCGCGGATCGGGCCACGGCTGACGCCGAGCTGCTCGGAGAGCGCAACTTCCGCGAGCTCGGTGCCCGGCTGCAGGCGCCCTGTGATGATCTCCTCCCGCAGGTGGCCGTAGGCCCGCTGCCAGAGCGTCAGGTTCTCGAGCCGAGCCGGACGATCACCCTGTCTCGAAGCAGTCCTGGACGGCATTGCATTCACTGTTTGGAAAGGTTAAGGTACATGTTGTTCACAGTTTGCAGTTGACGCTATCAGGCGTTCCGGGGACGAGCAAGTTTTCCCAGGCGGCCGTGAAGCTGTCCGACACTCACCCACGCAGCCGACAGGACCCAACACAATCCGGAGCGTTGACCCTCCGGAGGAAGGAGACCCACCCCATGCACATGCGTCTACCCGGAGCGCGGGCCGTCTCCGTCGCGGCAGCCATCAGTCTGCTCGCGGCCGGAGCCGCCTACGCCGCCGGGGTGCGGCACACCGCGAAGGTGACCAAGGTGGCGATCGCGACGCCCGCCAAGGCGAGCGACTACGGCTGGAACCAGCAGGGGCTGAACGCGGCGAAGGCCGCGGCGGCCTCGGTCGGTGCGAAGTTCCAGGCGGTCACCAACATCGGCTACGACAAGACAAACGTCGTCCTGCGTCAACTCGCGCAGAGCGGCACGAGCTTCCTCGTCGCCCACGCGAGCGGGTACGACACGATCGCGGCGCGGATTGCGCGCCAGTACAAGGTGCCGACCATCACCTACGACGTTCCGACGAACCTCGCAAAGGGCTACCTCTCCTATGTGACGACGTCAAGTCAGGAGGGTGCGTATCTCGCCGGAATCCTCGCTGCGAAGACGACGAAGACGCACAAGGTCGGAATCATCATCTCGGCCTCCGACGACAACTGGTACAAGATGAGCGGGGGCTTCGCCGCCGGTTTCCGGAGCGTCGACAAGGCGTCGAAGATCTTCTTCGCGACCGTGAGCCCGACCGGCTACGACGACGCGGCCGGCGGCAAGCGCGTCGCCGACAGCGTCATCGCCCAGGGAGCGGATGTGATCTTCGCGATGGGAGACAACGCGTCGTTCGGATACCTGCAGGCAATCGAAACCGCAAAGCCCGGCCACAAGGTCTGGTACATCGGCGACATCGGGAACATGACGCCGATCGACAAGAAGCACGTCCTGCTCTCGTCGGTGCTCTGGAACTTCACGGGCATCTTCAAGCAGGCGATCAGGGACATCAACGGGGGAACCTACGGAATGCACGGCTACAACCTCAGCCTCAAAAACGGCGGGATCTCGTTGCTGCACTCGAAGTACATCGCCGCCCCCGTCTGGGCCCGGATCCAGAGGGCGAGGGCGCAGATCAAGGCCGGGAAGATCACCATTCCGGTCGCGCACAAGGCGAGCGCGATCGAGCAATTGATCAAGTAGGCAGACGTGGCATGTGCCTGCCCGCGGCGCCCCGTCGCCGCGGGCAGTGCGCATTTCGCGCACACTGAGCGACCACGGTGAACGAAGGCAACGACACGGGCATGCCGATCGTCGAGCTCTCGGGGATCACGAAGGCGTTCCCGGGTGTGCTCGCCAACGACCGCATCGACCTGTCGCTCCGCCGGGGTGAGGTTCACTGCCTGCTCGGCGAGAACGGAGCGGGGAAGTCGACGTTGATCGGCATCCTCTCGGGGCTGACCCGGCCGGATGCCGGCACGATCCGGATCGAGGGGGTCACGACGACGATCGCCTCGCCGCGTGCGGCGCTCGAGCTCGGGATCGGGACCGTCCACCAGCACTCGGCGCTGATCCCGGCGCTGACCGTGCTGGAGAACCTAATGCTCGGCGACAACCGAAGATTGCGGCTCGACGCCGCTGGAGCGCAGGAGCGGCTCGCCGAGCTCGCGGTGATGCTCGGGGTCGAGGTCGAGCCGAACATCAAGGCGGCCGACCTTGCGCTCGGCCACCAGCAGCAGGTCGAGATCATCAAGGCACTCTGGCGCGGCTCGCGGGTCCTCATCCTCGACGAGCCGACCTCGATGCTGACGCCCCAGGGCGTCGCGGAACTGACGAAGGTGCTCGGGCGGCTGAAGGAGCAGGGCCAGGCCGTCATCTTCATCACGCACAAGCTGCACGAGGCGCTGTCGCTCGGCGACCGCATCTCCGTGCTCCGCCAGGGCCGACTTGTCGGCGCGATCGACGACAGGACACTCGAGGTAACGCCCCACGAGGATCTGCGGGCCGAGATCATCAGGCTCATGTTCGGCGACGATGCGCCGGCGATCGCCGGCGTCGCCGAGCTCCAGGAGGAGCTCGTCGAACCGACCGCTCCGCACGAGCCGCAGACCCGCGCCGAGACGGTGCTCGAGCTACGCTCCGTCACCGCTCCCGGCGAGGGGGCCGAGCTCGGAATCGAGAGCATCTCCCTCGAGCTGAAGCAGGGTGAGATTCTCGGCGTTGCGGGAGTCGACGGGAACGGGCAGCGAGCTCTCGCGGAGGTGATTGCCGGCCAGCGACCCGCCGCCGGCGGGGAGGTTGTCCTCTACGGCGCACCGATCGGGCGCCTCTCGGTTTTGGCCCGGCAGAAACTCGGGCTCCGCTACGTGACCGACGACCGCCTCGGTGAAGGGACCGTCGCGACGCTGCCCGTCGCGCTGAACCTGTTCCTGAAGCGGATCGGCGAGCCGCCGTTCTGGCGGCACGGGCGCATCCAGCGTGGGGTCGTCGACCGGCGGGCCGGCGAACTCGTGCAGGGGTTCGATGTGCGAACGCCGAGCGTCGCCACTCGCGTCGGAACGCTCTCCGGCGGCAACGTTCAGAAGGTCTTGCTGGCGCGCGAGCTGAGCTTCGATCCGAAAGTGGCCGTCTTTCACAAGCCGACCTACGGGCTCGACGTCAAGACGACAGCGACCGTTCGCGACCTGATCCGGAGCCTCGCGGAGGCCGGCGGCGCCGCGCTCGTCATCTCGACCGACCTCGACGAGCTGCTCGAGATCTGCGACCGGATCGCGGTGCTCTCGCGCGGCCGCCTCGCGGGGGTTGTCGCCGCCGGGCCGGGGGCGGCGGCGCACGTCGGGCGGCTGATGGTCGGCAGCGCAAGCCCGGAGGCCGCGTGACAACCGAGACGGTGACGAGCAAGACTCCGCTGCCTGTGATCCGCCGCGGCCCCGAACGCTCCCGCTTCGGCGTGCGCCTCCTCGAGATCTTAATCCGCTCGATCGTGCCGGTCGCGCTCTCCCTCGTCGCCGGGGGCGTCCTGCTGCTCGCCCTCGGCCGGAATCCGATCACCTTCTACGTGAACATCTGGAAGGGCGGTATCGAGCTGGGCTCCTGGCAGGACAGCGCGATTCGCATGGCGCCCCTCCTCCTCATCGCCGCGGGCCTGACAGTGATCTTCCGTGCGAACATCTGGAACCTCGGCTACAACGGCCAATATTTGCTCGGCGCCGCGCTCGTGTCCGGCTTCGGGCCCTCCCTCGTCAAGCACCTGCCGCTCGCACCGGCGATGACCATTCTCTTCCTCGTCGCCGGCTCGGTGGGTGCGGTCTGGACCGTGGTCCCGGCAGTGCTGAAAGCGCGCTACGGCACGAATGAGATCATCACGACGCTGATGATGTCCTTCATCGGGGTTGATCTCGCCGCCATCCTGGTCAAGGGGCCGTTCCAAGACCCGGCGGTGACGATTCCCCAGACCCGCGTCCTGCCGTTCGACAAGATGCTCCCGAACATTCCGGGCACCCGAATCCACGTCGGGCTGCTCGTCGCGTTCGCGGCGATTCTTGTCGTCCACTACTTCCTGACGAGAACCTCGTGGGGGCTGCGCCTGCAGATCATGGGTGCAAACCCGAGGGCCGCACGCCACGTCGGTGTCGACCTTCCTCGCTTAATCGTCGTCTGCTTCCTCGTCTCCGGCGCGCTCGTCGGGCTTGCCGCCGCCTCCGACATCCTCGGCCTCTGGGGCTACGTGCGAGCAGACCAAAACCCGGCCTACGGCGACACCGTGATCCCGTTCGTCTTCCTCGCCCGCCTGAACGCGCTCGCGGTGATCCCGTTCATCGCCTTCTTCGCGGTGCTCTCGACCGGAGGTGATCTTGCCGCCGAGCAGGCAAACCTGCCAACCGATTTCCTGCTCGTGCTGGTCGGGCTGATCCTCCTCTTCATGACGGTGACCGAGTACCTCGGACGCCGCCGGGATCTCGGCGCCAGTTACCTGCCGCCCGGCCTCGTGCAAGCGCTCAGGGTTCCGCAGCTACGCAGGCGGCAACCATGATCGTCGCGAGCCAGATCCTGACGAACGCCTTCTGGACGAGCGTCATCGCGGGCGGCCTGCTCGCCGGCGTGCCGCTGATGTTCACGGCGCTCGGCGAGACGATCTCGGAGCGCGCCGGCGTTCTCAACATCGGTCTCGAAGGGATGATGCTGCTCGGCGCGTATCTCGGCTTTCTCGGCGCCTATTACGGGCACTCCGCCTGGGTCGGTTTTTTGACCGGGATCCTCGGAGGGATGATCGGCTCCCTCTTCATGATCGTCCTCTGCGTGTGGCTGGGGCTCGACCAAATCGTCGTCGGGATCGCGATCACCCTGGCCGGTGAGGGGATCACCAGCGTGCTCCAGGGCGCGCAGTTCGGCACGACGTATCCTCGCCTCGGAGCCGCCAGGACCACTGCGATTCCGCTCCTCGACCGGATCCCGGTGCTCGGCGCGAGCCTGTTCACCCAACCGGTGCTCGTCTTCCTCGCTTTTCTCCTCGTCGGAGCTGTCGCTTGGCTCTTCCGCTCGACCAACGTGGGACTGAACCTGCGCGCCGCGGGCGAGAAGCCGGAGGCGCTTGACGCGGCCGGGGTCAGCGTGGTCTCGACGCGGAGCTGGGCGACGCTCTCGACCGGGGCACTCGCCGGTCTCGGGGGGGCCTACCTCTCGGTTGTCGGCGCGGGGATCTTCACGCCCTTCATTACCCAGGGCCAGGGATTCATGGCGATCGTGATTGCGATGCTCTCGCGTGGCCGCCCGCTCTGGGTCCTGATCGGCTCGTTCCTGTTTGGAATCACGCTTTCGCTGTCGTCCTCGCTGCAGCCCGCCGGCATCTACATCTCCACCGACATCACGCACATGCTGCCGTTCGCCTCGATCATCGTCGCCCTGATGCTCTTCGCCCGCCGCTCGTATCTGCCGCCGGCGCTCGCGCTTCCGTACGTACGCGGCGCCCGCTGAAGAAAAGGAGACCACGATGCGCGACCCAGACTTCACCCTCTCGGCCGGCCCGGTAACTGCGTCGGCACGCGTCCTCGCGGCGCTCGGTTCACCGATCACGTACCACTACGACCCGGTCTTTCTTGAGGCGTTTCGGCGGACGGAGCGGAAGCTCGCGCAGATCTTCCTGACGGAGAGCGACGTGCTCCTGATGCAGGGCGAGGCGGTGCTCGGGCTCGAGGCGGCCGCACGCTCTCTCGTCCGGCCCGGGATGCCCGTACTGAATCTCGTCCAGGGGGTCTTCGGCAAGGGGATGGGTTTCTGGCTGAAGGACTTTGGCGCCGAGCTGCACGAGCTCGAGGTGCCGTACAACGACGCGGTCGACCCGGTAGACGTCGAGCGGTATCTCGTCGATCATCCGGAGATCGACCTCGTGACGGTCGTGCATTCCGAGACTCCGTCCGGGACGCTCTGCGACGTGGCCGAAATCGGGCCGATCGCGGGGGCGCACGGAGCGCTGACTCTCGTCGACTGCGTCTCCTCGCTCGGCGGAATCCCGCTCCGCACGGACGAATGGAAGCTCGACGTCTGCGTGGCGGGGCCGCAGAAGTGCCTGGCTGGGCCGCCGGGCATGTCGCTGATGACCGTGAGCGAGGCTGCCTGGGAGCGAATCCGCTCGAACCCGGCCGCCCCCCGGGCTTCGTTCCTTTCGATGCTCGACTGGAAGGATCAGTGGATCGACGCCGACAAGTTCCCCTTTACGCCGTCGGTGGTCGAGGTGCACGGCGTCGAGGCTGCGTGCGACGAGCTGCTCGAGGAGGGTCTCGAAGCGTCGATCGAGCGCCACGAGCGATCCGCAGCGGCGTGTCGTGCAGGTGTGCGTGCGATGGGGCTCGAGCTCTGGCCGCGAACGGACGCCGTCGCCGCGGCCTGTGTGACGGCGATCGCGGTTCCGGACAGCCTGACGGACGTTCAGGTGAGAGCCCATTGCCGCGAGCGCTACGGCGTAATGATCTCGGCCGGGCAGGGCGCCGGCAATCTCGTTCGGATCGGTCACATGGGGCCGACCGCCCGCTCGCTCCATCCCGTGGTGGGCCTCGCAGCCGTCGGTCAGACGCTCCTCGATCTCGGAGCCTCGGTCGACATTGGCTCCGGCGTCGAAGCGGCGCTCGCAGAGGTCTCACAGGCGAGTGCGCCCGTCGAGCTCGCATGATCTTCGACTCGCACATGCACGTCGGCTCGTTCGAGTCACTGTTCGGCGTCTCGATCGACCGCGACGGCCTGGTGACCCTGATGAAGGAGCATGGAATCAGCTCAGGGGTCGTCTTTCATCCCGACAACGCCTTCGTGCGTGAGGTCGTGGAGTCCACCCCCGGCCTCTACGGGCTCGTGTGGTCGAACCCCCGCCTGCCGGGCTACCTGGCCGAAGCGGAGGAATTCCTCGCCCATCCGAAGTTCCTCGGGATGAAGCTGCATCCCCTCCTCGACGGCTACCACCCGAACGACCCTGCCGTTCATCCGCTCGTCGAGCTGCTCCTCCAGCGTGGACTACCGGTGCTGATTCATTGTGGACACCCGATCTTCACGCTCCCCTGGAGCATCGAGGAGCTGGTCGTGAACTTCCCGCAGGCAAAGGTGATTCTCGGTCACATGGGTCACGGGAACGTCGTCTACATCAACGGCGCGATCGAGGTCGCCCTCCGGAACCCAAACGTCTACCTCGAGACGTCCGGCATGCCGATGCACACGAAGATCAAGGAGGCGGCGGAGCGCGTCGGGGAGTCGCGTGTCCTCTTCGGTTCCGACGTGCCCTTCCACCACCCTGAGGTCGAGATCGCGAAGGTCAGGGTGAGCGGGCTCTCGCCCAAGCTCGTCGAGCGCGTGCTGGGTAGGAACGCCCGCGCACTCTTCTTCGGTGACGAGGATGCTGACGCGCCAATCGCGTGGAGCGTCGCGTGACGCTGCCGCCGTTCGACCTGCACCGCACGCGCTCCGTCGAGGAAGCCGGCGAGCTGCTGACGCGCTACGGCGACGATGCAGCTGTTCTCTGCGGCGGCACCGAAATTCTGCTTCTGCTCAAGCTCGGGTTCGCGGCCTACGGGCACCTCGTGGACGTCAAGGCAATTGACGGGCTCGGCGGCATCCACGCCGAGGACGGAACGCTCGTGATCGGCTCGACCGTCACGCATCGCGAGGTCGAGCTCGCGCCGATCGTCCTCGATCGGCTGCCCGCGCTCGCCGCGATGGTGCGCCGCGTCGCGAATGTCCGGGTCCGCAACGTCGGTACGCTCGGGGGCAACCTGTGCTTCTCGGATCCGCATTCGGACCCCGCAACCTTCCTGCTCGCGCTCGACGCCGAGGTGGAATACCGCTCTGCAGGCGAGGCGACACGCGCCTCGCTGTCGGAGTTCCTCGTCGGACCCTACGAGACCGCCCTCGAGCACGGCCAGCTACTGACCGCCATTCGCATACCCTTGCCCACCGAGGGCACCACGATCGTCCACCGGAAGCTCGCGTTTCACGAACGGCCGGCGGCGACGGTCACGTGCCTTGTCCGCGTCGCGGACGGTGTCGTCGCCGAGGTGCGGATCGGTGTCGGTTCGGTGGGCGCACGGCCGGTGCGGGCGGCCGAGGCGGAGCGCGCTCTAACGGGCACAGGCGCAGACGACCCCGACACCCTTGCCTCTGCCGCAGAGCTCGCGGCGGAAGCTTCGCACCCGGCCGAGGACGCCAACGGATCGGTCGCGTACAAGGAGCAAATCGTCCGCGTGCTGGTGGAGCGCTGCTTCCGAAGCGCCGTCAGAGACTGCGCCTGAGGAAGCTGCGCCAACGTGCGGGTATTGCAAGGAAAGACTCGACCTCTTCGACGATGACGCGGACGCCACTCCTGCCGTCCTTACGCCTCGTTCGCTGCGGACAGGTAGGGCCCGGCGAGCGGGTCGAGCAGCTCGCCCACCGTAGCGCCACCTCCTCCCGCGCATAGGGTTTCTTCCAGGTACCGCCCGCCCGCCAGCAGCTGGAGGTTGCCTCAGCTGTGGTTGTACCCGATGGTGTTGAGCACGTCTGGTGCAGTGCCGGGTGGCCGGCGGCTCATTCGAGGGCGGAAGAAGTTCGGTGGGCGGGCAGCGCCTCTAGCTCATCGAGGCTCGGGGCGTTCCGGATCGACGGGCTGATTGTTCCCCACAGAGCAAGCACCAAGCCAAAGGCGGCGAATACGGTGATCGTTGCCCGTGCCGAGACGGAAGCGAGGAGCAGCCCGGCTGTGAGCGGGCCCAAGGGGGCAATGAACAGCGAGATGTTGCTCCTGACGCTTTCCACACGACCGAGCAGCCGATCTGGGGTGACGGCGACGCGGTAGCCGATCACGACGGAGTCCGTCACCGGAATCGAGATCGCCGACGGGAGGATGCCGGCAGTCAGTACGTACACGCTCGGCCAGATGAGGAATGTGGCGCATCCGAGCCATGTCCAAAGCTCGGTGATGAGGATAATCCGCATCGAGAACGCGCGGCGGAAGAGGGGCGAGACGAGCGAGCCGATAAGCATGGATGCGGCGATCAGCGCCCCGATCTCGCCGCCCGAGAGCCCCTGACGCCTGCCGACGACAACGATGACCAACAGCACGCCCGGGCCAACGAAGTTGCCGAGCGCATAGAGAAACGCGCAGGTACGGAGGAACGGCTGTCTCCACAGGAAGCGGAAGCCTTCGGCGATCTGCAAGCGCAAGCGAGACGTGTCAATCTCGCGGATTTCCTGAAACGGTGTACGCATCATGAGAAGGGCGAGGGTCGAGAACGCATATGACGCGGCGTCGACCACGAATGGGATGGCGCGGCCGAACCCGAAGAGCGCACCCCCGAGGGGTGGCCCGGCGAGCCTCGCGGTCGCTGCCCGCGCCTGCTGGGCGCCCACGGCTGCAGGGAGCTGGCGTAGCGGCACGAGGGCACGTAACGCACCAGCGGAGGCCGGGCTGAAAAAGGCGGAGCCGGTTCCCTCGAGGAACGCGACGAGCGGGAGTTGCCAGAACGCGAGCCGGTCGAGCAGGATCGCCATGACGAGGCTCCCGATGGCGAGCGCTCGAACCCCATCGGCAGCGATCATCAGCCGCTTGCGGTTGAAGCGATCCGCCACGACTCCTGCGAGCAGGCCAAAGACCGCGTGGGGAAGAAGCCGTGCGAAGGTCACGATCCCCGCCTTCGCCGGCGAGTGGGTCAGCGCCAACACGAGTAGCGGATACGCGATCGTCGTCGACTGCGTGCCTGCGGTCGACAGCAGCTGGCCGGCCTCTAGCAGTACGAACTCCCGGTTTCGCCAAAGTGGAACGATGTTCATGCGCGGGCGCAAAGACGCATCCGTCCGGATCGTGAGAAGGTCTCGTGGCCGGACACCGGAGGACCGCCGGCGTCTTCTCGGTCGCCCCACGGTACCTCTCTAGCCATGCGCGCGACCATCTCGGTCGAACTAATCTCCGCGCCGAACTCTCTCGTATCGAGCTGACTTTGGGCTTGAGAGCAGAGGCCAAAATGAGCCGCGTCGTCCGAGCCTACGCTCGTCGGGGCAGCGGTCTTTCGAGTCGAGTGACAATGGGCTGGGCTGCTTGCCGAAGGTGGCGGCGTTGGGTCGGGCGAAGATCATCGTCGCCGCGGAGCCCTGCGCGCTGTTGGGGAGGCAGGGTTGTGATGCCGATGTCGAGCTTGAGCCGAACGACATCGCGGACGAACGACACTAGCCGTGCTCGTGGCAGATCCGCTCAAGGCACAGGACGACCAGGTACACAACGGACTCGCACCCCAGAGAGCGATGGGCCTGTGCGCTCTCCGTCCACCCCTGTCCGGACTCTCGGCCACCCCTGTCCGGAAACGCCTCGGCGCTACATCGTCGGGCCGGTACACCAAGCGGGAACGCGCCTCCGGGAAGACGGAGACCGGCAGGCGTCAGGACGATGGCGGACGAGCTGAGGAATGTCCCGCGCGACGATCCATCAGCTCCGGGATGATTTCGCCGGCTCCGGACGGTCTTATGCGTGATCCGAGCCGGCCCAGCTACGGAAAGAGGTGCGGAAGTGACCGTGTCGTTGAGCACTGTCGGCGCCATCACCCTGTTTGTTCAGGATCCACAGCGATCGAAGTTGTTCTACCAGGACGTCTTCGGCGTCTCAGTGGTGCACGAGGACGAGGACTCCACGGCGTTCGGATTCGAAAACATGATCGTAAACCTGCTCAAGCTTGAAGCGGCACGCGACCTCGTCAATCCCGGAGCTGTCGCCCGTCAAGAGGCCGGATCGCGCTTCCAACTCACCGTCTGGGTGGATGACGCGAATGCGGTGTGCACAGAGCTGGCAACGCGTGGCGTGAGGCTGCTCAACGGCGCGACAGACCGAGACTGGGGGGTGCGCACTGCCAGCTTCACGGATCCCGACGGCCACATCTGGGAGATAGCGCAGGAGCTGAGCTTGTCCCGAACTCGGTTGATTTTCAGAGGCGGTCCTCCGTCCCCTCCCGCTGGTAGTGCGGGAGGGGATCGAAGCCACTCGATGAGGAGGACCGCACGATGGAGAGCTACCACAGTCCCCGGATCGCCGAGGCTGCCGAAGACGACGGGCTGAGTCTGCCTGGTGAGGTGCAGCTCGCCCTGGACGACCTGGCTGGTTCGGTGCGTGAGGGTCTGCTCGCGCTCTCGGTCGGCGTCGGACTGAAGGTGATCGACGAGCTGCTCGAGGAGGAGTTGGTCGCTCTGGTCGGTCCGAAGGGCAAGCACAACCCGGATCGGGCGGCCAACCGGCACGGCTCGCGCCAAGGCCAGGTCGTGCTCGGCGGGCGCAAGATCGCGGTCCGCCGGCCGCGGGCGCGCAGGCGGGAGGGGCGCGAGCTGGAGCTCCGTCCCTCCGCCCACTTCGCCTCCGAGGACCTGCTGGGCGAGCGGACGCTGGAGACGATGCTGGCCGGGCTCTCGACCCGCCCTCACCACTTGGCGCTCGAGCCAGCCGGCGTTGAAGGCCGCTCGCTCTCGAAGTCTGCCGTCTCGCGTCGCTTCGTCGAGCGCACCCGCCGGGCGCTCGCCGAGCTGATGGCTCGGCCGATCCCGGACGACCTGCTCGTGCTGATGCTGGACGGCGTCCAGCTGGCCGAGTCGACCTGCCTGTGCGCGCTCGGGATCCGCGCCGAGGGGACGAAGCTGCCGCTCGGGCTCTGGGAGGGCGCTTCCGAGAAGGCGGTCGTCTGCGGCCGCGCCCTCGCCGACCTGGGCGAGCGCGGGCTCTCGGCCGAGCGCGGCCTGCTGGTCGTGATCGACGGCTCGAAGGCGCTGCGCAAGGCGGTCGGCGAGGCGCTCGCAAGCAAGGCAGCCGTGCAGCGCTGCCGAGGCCAGAAAGAGCAGAACCTGCTCGGACAGCTGCCCGAGAGCGAGCGGCCATCGGTCAAGCGCAAGCTCCGCGAGGCCTGGACGCTCGAGCGGGCCGAGCTCGCCGAGCGAGGCCTGCACGAGCTCGCCCGCGCCCTCGAAACCAAGCGGCCCGGCGCCGCCGCCAGCCTCCGCGAGGGCCTCGCCGAGACGCTGAGGCTCAGCCGGCTCGGCGTCGGTGCCGACTCGAGGCTCGGGCGCACGCTCGCGACCACCAAGCCGATCGAGTCGATGCTCTCGATCTGCCGCGAACGCGCCCGCAACGTCAAGCGCTGGCGCTCGGGCGAGATGGCCCTGCGCTGGACCGCGGCCGGCATGCTCGACGCCGAGCACAGCTTCCACCGCGTCAAGGGCTTCCGCGGACTGCCGCAACTCGCGGCCGCACTACGCGGTCACGCCGGCGAGCTCGACGAGAAGGAGGTGACAGACTTCCCCACCGCTGCTTGACCAGTCAGCGGAGGACCGACTCGAAAATTCACCGCCGACGGGACAACCTCCAGGAGCTCCGCGAAGCCGGGATCTCGTAGCGGTGTGCTCGACTGACGATGCTTACACAACAGCGCCGGGCTGCGGTCGATCGATCTGCGGGTTGTCACACGTCGACCCGGAAAGCTCGTCCTGCAAGACCGCCGTGGGGATCGAAGCCCTTACAGCGCGGAGTCCAGAATCTCGGCGTGTTCGCTCTCACGCGGGATGCCGTAGGCGTAGAGGACAAGATCCTCGTGACCGTGGTTCACAGTCTGGAGCGCTGTGCCCGACTCGATGTGAATGAGCCCGCCGGTAGGCACATCCTGCCGGGTAGGCGGTTCACCGACGTACATCGACAGAGTCCCTGCGAGCACAATGAACGTTTCCTCTTGGAGTGGGTGTCTGTGACGGCGTCCCTTTGCTCCGGCCTCGTAACGCCAGATGTTCGCGCGGCTGTGAGCAAAGTTGGCCAGTTCGCTCAGCTCGGCCACGTGGCGCGGTGGCTCGTCGGGCCCATGGGGGCGCGTCGTCCACACCATTTCTCGGGGATAGATTACGCGACACGGCACGCCGGGCAGTCTAGGCAACGCGACCTCCGCCAGCATCCGGTCGCCTACAGCTATCGCCGGCTGCATTTCATCTCACCGAGCCATTCGCCTGGCACGCGACATGATCGGTGCGCGGCACGTCCAAGATGTGCGCGTAGCGGCTGAGCCGCGGGACATTCTCAGGTGGGGTAGTAGGGACCGCCCCAATCAATTCTTTCTTCGCAGAAAACGATCGCGGGCTTCGTCGAGCATCGGCAGGTGGGGCACAGGTTGTGACACAGATCTGGCGTCGACAGGTTCGTTCATGTGACGGTGAAGCTGCCCTTCATGAACGCAGCGTGGGGGTCGCAGACGTACCTGTAAGTGCCTTTCTTCAACTTGAGCTTCCAGATCCGGCTGACCTTGCCACCAACCGGGGTCGACTTGTTCAGGCCCGGGCCGGTGAGGTGGAAATTGTGGATTGACGACGTGTCGGCGATCTTGAACAGGTAAGTACCGGCCTTCAGCTTCCTCACTTTGTTGGTGCCCTGCTTTAGCGTGATCGTGAACCCCGGTCCGACGGTGCCGTTCAGCGTCGGCGTGGAGGCGAGGGCTGAGGGCGCAGCGAGGGCCGCGGCGACCACGGCGAGAACTACGAGCTTCATCTGACTACTCCTCGGGAAAATTGGGGACTCCTTCCACCGCCAGGTACGCCGGAGGCGTAACGCCGAGGTGGTTTTTCCAAAGCGAATTGATGGCGGGGAGCATGCGAATCACGCTCCCCGCCCCGCACTGCCGGCTGATTCGAGTTACGGGAGGCGGCCGAAAAGCGCCTTGACCTCGGGTGGTGCGCTGACGATGAAGCCCTTCGCCGCGGTGAAGATCTCCGATGGCTTCTTGCCGATGTCGAAAGCGGCCGGGAACGGCGAACCGCCGTTGATCAGGTTCAGGTACGAGGCGTGGCGCGCCTCGACGGTGGCGATCTGAGCGCCGGCCTGAAGGTAGTCGCCCTTGTCGATGTAGCGGATCGCGCCGTCGTAGGCCATCACGCCGGTGTTCTCGAGCAGGCGCGCGGTAGCGAGGAACGCACTCACGCTCTTGAACGCGGGAGCGAAGTTGAAGGTGGCAGGGCCGACTGCAGCGGACCCCAGCCCGGCGCGGAGGAACTCGACGTGCTGAACCTCATGATCGCGGATTGCGCTCAGGTAGGCATACGCGTTTTTTTGGATGCGCCCGCCGAAGCCCTTGAGCTGCTTCGCACTGCTGATCGCCCCACGCCCGAACTTTGCTCGGCTCGCGGCAACCCCGGTCGTGCCCTTGCCGCCTAGTGCCTGCGTATAGAACGACGCTTCCAGGTACTCGAGTGTCAAAGCGTAGTTGAGAACATCGACGTCCGAAACGTTGTCTCCGGGATCGCCGGCCCTCGCAGGACCAGCCACGGCGCCAAGCAGTGCGCTGCCACCAACCAGTGCTGCCCCGCCGAGACCCGCCTTGCGCAGAAAGGCGCCGCGCGTCGCTCCGCCGGCCCTGCTCTCTTGCCCACCGACCTCGACTCCTCCAAGCTGCTTCGAAATCTCCATCTACCCCAACCTTTCGATCGCGGCCGCGACTGGACGAGCGAGCGGCCCCCACCTGATTCGCACACCAGCCTGATCTGGTTCGCAAGTTCATTCGCACGTCGCCCCTGATCCAATCTGCGAACGGGATCCAGTGCTGGCGCTCTGCGTCGGCCTTTCCACGCTCGTTACGGGGTTACGCAAGCAGGCCCCACGTCCGGCCTCCGGGGACCAGCGTCGTGCGGTGACGCCGGCTCGCTGCACGCAGCACGCTGCGACGTGCTCAGCTTCCTGCGCAACC
>JBHEMK010000082.1:0-16306 GCA_046262635.1 Gaiellaceae bacterium | reverse complement strand
GTCTGGGAGTACATCGCCGAGGAGCAGCTCGAGGTGCCGTCGATCTACTTCGCCCACGACCGCGACGTCTTCAGGCGCGACGGGATGCTCTATGCCGTCTCCGAGTACATCCAGCGGCAGGACGGCGAGGAGCCTTTCTCGGCCTCCGTGCGCTTCCGGACCGTCGGCGACATGAGCTGCACGGGCGCCGTCGAGTCGCGGGCGCGCTCGCTCGAGGAGGTCGTCGCCGAGATCGCGGCCACGCGCATGACCGAGCGAGGCGAGACTCGCGCCGACGATCGCGTCACCGAGGCCGCGATGGAGGACCGCAAGCGGGTGGGGTATTTCTGAGCTGCCCGTGACGTCGGTGGTCCCGGAGGCTCTTTCTGAGCACGCGCAGCACGCGGAACTGCTCCGGCTCGTCACGGCGGGGTCGGTCGACGACGGCAAGAGCACGCTGATCGGGCGGCTCCTCTACGACACGAAGCAGATCTTCGTCGACCAGCTGGAGCACATCGAGGCGACCTCGACGCGTCGGGGTGACGCCTACGTCAACCTCGCACTCCTCACCGACGGCCTCCGCGCGGAGCGAGAGCAGGGGATCACGATCGACGTCGCGTACCGCTCCTTCCTCACGCCGCAACGCCGTTTCCTCCTCGCCGACGCGCCTGGACACGTGCAGTACACGCGCAACATGGTCACGGGCGCGTCCACGGCGGACGTCGCGGTCGTGCTCGTGGACGCGCGCAAGGGGGTAATCGAGCAGACGCGGCGCCACTCCTACATCGCCTCGATCCTCGAGATTCCGCACGTCACGGTCGCCGTCAACAAGATGGACCTCGTCGACTTCTCCCAGCAGCGCTTCGAGCAGATCTGCCGCGAGCTCGACTCCGTGGCTGTGCAGCTCGGTGTCCACGACCTCCACGTGATCCCGGTCTCGGCCCTCCAAGGGGACAACGTGGTCGAGGCGACCGACTCGATGCCGTGGTACGACGGGCCGACGCTGCTCCAGCACCTCGAGTCGGTCGAGATCGCCCTCGACCGAAACCTCGACGACAGGCGCTTTCCGGTGCAATGGGTGATCCGGCCGATGTCCAGCTCGCACCACGATTACCGCGGCTACGCGGGCCAGGTCGCGAGCGGTGTCTGGCGCGCAGGCGACGAGGTTGTCGTCTTGCCGTCGGGGCGGCGCTCGCGCGTCGAAGCCGTCGAGAGCGCCGACGGGCAGCTCGAGGCCGCCGTGCCGCCGATGTCGGTGACGATCCTGCTCGCGGACGAGCTCGATGTGGCGCGCGGTGACATGCTCGCCGATCCCGAGCGCCTGCCCACGGTGGCGCGGAAGCTCGAGGCGATCGTCTGCTGGATGAGCGAGAAGCCGCTCGAGCCGCGCGCCAGGCTTGCGGTCAAGCACACCACCCGCTCCGTCCGCGCCGTCGTCGACGAGCTCGTCTCCGTCGTCGACATCCATACGCTCACCGACGTCCCCTCTCCGGAGCGGCTCGAACTGAACGACATCGCGCGGGTGAGGTTCCGCCTCTCCGAGCCGCTCCTCGTCGATCCGTACGCGGTCAACCGCGCGACGGGCGCCTTCATTCTGCTCGACGAGGCGACGAACGAGACCGTCGCTGCGGGGATGGTCGTCTCCGGAACATGACCTGGCAGTTCACGCTCACGGGGCTCCTGATCGGTGCCCTCGTCGGCCTGACCGGAATGGGCGGCGGCTCGCTGATGACGCCGATCCTCGTGCTCCTCTTCGGCTTCACGCCGACCTACGCGGTCGGGACGGACATCCTCCACGGCGCGATCTTCAAATCGTTCGGTGCGCTGCGGCACCGGCGACTCGGCACGGTGCACGCGCGGCTGCCGCTCTGGATGTTTCTCGGCTCCGGCCCGCTGTCGCTGCTCGGCGTCGGGCTTGCGAACTGGCTGAAGCACGCCTACGGGGCGACCGCCCAGGACTACGAGGGCTACGCCGTCGGCGCGGCTCTCGTCGCGGGTGGGCTCGGCTTCCTCGCCAAGGGGATGATCAAGCGCGGGATCCGGGCCACCGACGCTCCGTTCATCCTCGGCCGGCGGGACAAGATCTTGGCGATCACGATCGGAGCGGTCTTCGGGTTCGTCGTCGGCCTCACCTCAGTCGGCAGCGGCACCTTCTTCGGCCTCGTGATGGTGCTCGTCTATCCCTTGACGTTGCCGAAGATCGTCGGCACCGACATCTTCCATGCGGCTGCACTGCTCTGGGTCGCGGGCATCGGCCATCTCGTCAGCGGCAACGTCGACCTGCGTGCCACCGCGTGGCTGCTGCTGGGCTCGATCCCGGGGATCCTGATTTCGAGCCAGTTCACGGTGAAGCTGCCCCAGGCGGCGCTGCGGACGGCGCTCGCGACCGTCCTCACGGTCAGCGGCCTCAAGCTGCTGAACGTCCCGCAGGCGAACTGGATCATCTTCGCCGCGCTCGCCGCGCTCGGGCTCGGGCTCGCCGCCTACGGGATCCGGGCGTGGGCCGCGCGCCCCCGCGCGCGCCCGCAGCCGGAGCGCGCCTGACGACGCCGCTCGAGCCGTTCCGGGACGGCGTCTGGCTGAAGCGCGAGGACAGCCATGAGCTCGGCGTCTCAAGTGGCGCGGCGCCTCGGCGGTTCTGGCGGAGCGGCTGCCCGACGTGGCGTCACCGCTCGACCGGAAACCACCGCGCGGCCACGGCCTGGGCGACCGCCGCGCCGGCGTCAGGGCGATCGTGTTCGTGCCGAGGCGGCAAGCGCGAGCAAGGTCAGGCTGATCGAGTCGAACGGCGCCGAGCTCCGCCGCGTCGGCGCGGACCTGGACGAGGCAAAAGAGGCTGCCCGCGCCTTCGCCGAGTCCGAGGGCCTGTTCTTCTTCGAGGACGGTGCCGAGCCTGCGCAGTTCACGGGCTGCGGGGGGATCGCGGCCGAGCTGCTCGACCAGCTCGGCGAGCCCCCCGCTGCCGTCGTTGTTCCGGTCGGGAACGGCGCGCTTCTCCGGTCGGGATCGGCCGAGTCCTCGCCGAGCGCGCCCCCGCAACCCTGCGGGGTCGGAGTCGTCGCGCAGGAGGCGCCGGTCATGGCCGAGAGCTGGGAGGCTGGCCGGCCGGTCGAGTCGAGCCGCTGCGCCACCTTCGCCGACGGCGCGCCGTCCGCGTGGCGATTCCGCTCGCCGTCGAGAAGCTGGCCCTCTTCGCCAGCGGATGCTCCGGGTCTCCGAACCGAAGCTCGCCGCCGCTTTGGCCGAATACGGCGACGCCGGGATCCGCGCCGAGGGGGCAGCCGCGGCCGCCCTTGCCGGCTACCGGCAGCTGGAGCCGCTGGACGGGCCGGTCGTCCTGATCCTGACCGGCCGCAACATCGACGACGCGCTCTACACGAGCGTCCTCGGCATCGCCCGCACGTAGAATCGCTGCTTCTTGCAGCGGCTCCTCTCGACGGTCGTAGTGCTCGGCCTCCTCATCGCCACGGCGGCCGCCTTCGCGATCACCGAGGGTCTGAAGCTGACCCCGAGCCCAATCACGCAGACGCAGGTCTCGAAGGTCCTCTCCCCAATCTGTGGCTGCAAGACGGGCGCGGCGGCAATCACGTTCTGGCTTCGCCGGCGCGACCGGCTCACGCTCGACGTGCTCACCTCCGATCGCCGGGAGGTCAAGCGGCTCGTCGACGGCGTCTCGGCTCACCGCAAGTTCAACACCTTCCGCTGGAACGGCCGCACGAGCTCCGGGTCGGTCGCCCCGAACGGCACGTATCTCATCCGCGTCCACCTGAGCGGCGCGCATCGGACGATCCTGCTGCCGAACCGGATCGAGCTCGACACCCGGGCCCCGAAGGTGCTCGACGCCAAGCCGAACCGGACGGTCTTCTCCCCCGACGGCGACCGTAGGTCCGACAACGTCAGGATCAGCTACCGGCTGGACGAGAGCGGGCACGCACTGCTCTTCGTCCGCGGCCACCTGGTCGTCAGGACGAGGTTCGCGCGAAACCGGGACTCGCTCACCTGGTACGGAAGGATGGACGGTTCCTCCCTGCCCGCGGGGACCTATCGACTGCGCCTCGGCGCGCTCGATTCAGCGGGCAACGTCACGGGTGCCGATCAGCGCGCCGTCATCACCGTGAGGATCCGGTACATCACGCTGGCGCGCTCGCTGATCCCGCGGGTCACGGCGGGCGCCCGTGTCGGCGTGGGCGTCGAGACGGACGCGGCGTCCTACGACTGGAGGCTCGGCGCCGCCGAGGGTCGCTCGAATGCCGACGTGCTCGTGGCCAGGGCGCCCAAGAAGCCGGGCAGGTACCGCCTCGTCGTCACCGAGAACGGCCACAGCGACTCCGCGAGGGTCTTCGTGGTGCGGCGCTGATGGTGGTCGCGCCGGTCGGCGGCGCGCTCGGCTGCCTCGGACTCGCGCTGCTCGTGGCGGCGCCCGGGCGCGGGGTACGGCTGGGCGCCCTCGGCCTGATCGTCCTGGGCGCCTGCCTGCTCGGCGCGCCGCTGGCGCCGTCCCGGAACGAGAGCTTCCTCGCCGCCGCCTGCGTCGTCGGCGCCCTGATCGCGGGCGGTGTCGGCCTCAGCCTGCGCCGCTGGCCGTGGGCGCTCGCCTTCGGCGCGCTTTTGCTCGTGCCGGTCCGCTTTCCGGTCCACGTCGGCGGCTCGAGCCCGCACCTACTGCTTCCGCTCTACGTCCTCGCCGCGGGTGCGGTCGTGCAGATGCTGATCGAGACCCTGCAGGGCGACGAGCGCCACGCCGAGCTCGGCCTGCTCAGGAGGCCGCTCGCCGCCTTCGTCCTCTGGACCGGCCTGTCGCTGACGTGGAGCAGCGACGTCCGCGCCGGCGCCGTCGAGCTGCTGGCATTCATCCTGCCGCTCGGCGTGATCGGCGTCGGAATCGCGCGGCTCCCCTGGAGCCGGCGGGCGCTCGCCTGGCTCACAATCGAGCTCGCCGGGATGGCGCTCCTGTTCTCGGGCATCGGCTTCTACCAGTACGCCACCCGGAACGTGTTCTGGAACCCGAAGGTGATCGTCGGGAACGCATACGCGCCGTTCTACCGCGTCAACTCCGTCTTCTGGGACCCGTCCGTCTACGGCCGGTTCCTGATGGTGGCGATCATCGCCGGACTCGTGGTCGTCCTGCGCGGCCGCTCCCTGCGCGACGCCTGGATCGCGACTGCGGCGCTCCTCGTGACTTGGGTTGGTCTGCTGGTCTCCTTCTCGCAGTCCAGCTTCGCCGGGCTGATCGCCGCACTCCTGCTCGCGGCCGCGGTCGCCTGGCGCTGGCGCGGGGCCATGACGGTCGGGGTCCTCGTCGTCGTGCTCCTGTCGGTCGGCATCTCCTCGCCGCACGTGCGAAACGCCCTGCTGCAGCACTCCGGCACGGGTCTCAACGCGTCGACGAGCGGCCGCGCGAGCCTCGTCTCGAAGGGGATCCGCATTGCCGTCGACAACCCGCTCTTCGGCGTCGGTGTGGGCGGCTTCAAGCGGGCGTACGCCGACCGCACGGGCCTCAAGGGCAAGGAGCCGAAGAAGGCGGCCTCGCACAACACGGCGGTGACGGTCGCGGCGGAGAGCGGCTTCACGGGCCTCGCCCTCCTGTTGTGGCTCATGGGCGCCGCGTTCGTCACGACCGTCCGCTGGCTCGGGCGCAGCTTCGAGCACCGGGTCGCTCTCTTCGTCGGGCTGGCCCTCGTCGCGGTCTTCATCCACTCGCTGTTCTACAACGCCTTCTTCGAGGACCCGATGACCTGGGGACTGCTGGGCCTGGCGGCGCTCGCGTCCAGGACGATCGAGCAGAGGAAGGGCGAGCACGAGTGAACGGTTCGAGCTGGGAGCGCGTCCTCGTCCTCGCCCCGCACACCGACGACGGCGAGTTCGGCTGCGGCGGGTCGATGGCGAGGCTGGTCGACGCCGGCGCGGACATCCGGTACGTGGCCTTCTCGATCGCCACACGCTCGCTGCCGGAGGGATTCCCGCCGGACACGCTGGCGCAGGAGGTGCTCGAGGCGATCGCCGAGCTCGGCATCCCCCCCGCGAACCTGACCGTTCACGACTTCGACGTGCGGACGTTCCCCGAGCACCGCCAGGACATCCTCGAGCTGCTCGTCGCGCTCTGGGAGGACTGGCGCCCCGACGCGGTCTTCATGCCGAGCCTGAGCGACATCCACCAGGATCACCAGACGATCGCGGCCGAGGGCCTACGTGCGTTCAAGCGGACGACCATCCTCGGCTACGAGATCCCGTGGAACAACTTCGACTTCGCCTACCAGTGGTACTTCGCGCTCGAGAAGGCACACATCGACCGCAAGGCCGCGGCGCTCGCGAAGTACGCCTCGCAGCAGCACCGTCGCTACGCCGACCCGGAGTACATCTGGAACGTCGCCCGCACGCACGGCATCAACGTGAACCGGGAG
This sequence comes from Gaiellaceae bacterium, assembly GCA_046262635.1. Taxonomy (GTDB): domain Bacteria; phylum Actinomycetota; class Thermoleophilia; order Gaiellales; family Gaiellaceae; genus JBHEMK01. Next base: position 9,926 of record JBHEMK010000082.1, on the reverse strand, counting down.
TACGCGGAGGTGTTCCAGGTGTACCGCGTCGTCGCCTGAGAGAAACGCCGAGCAACCAGGAATCGGCCATGCTTTGCGCCAAAACCTCCTGCAGATTCACTCTGTTTCCGCCGATTGGACGAGCCGGTGGAGCCGGCAATCGCAGTTGACGAAGATGGACGGACGCCCACAGGAACGGCGTTCGTGAGCACCGACGAGGCGGTCAGGATCGAGGCCGAACGCGTCTTCGAAAAAATAGTGCGTCGCGGAGAGACGCCGCACAGCGTTGACTGGCGTGGAAGAGACGCGGCTCGATCGAGAGTCACGAGCCGACCCGAAGCGAAGCGGATCAGGCTCTCGACAGTCAGCAGGTGCCGACGATCACGAGGCACAGGAAACTCCCGTAGAAGATCGTGGCCGTTTGCTTGATGCTTCTGACTGTGGAGTCCTCCAAGCCGTTTGACCGCCTCCGCGCTGCCCTCGACCAGGTTGGCCTGCCACAGGCCGTGCTCTCGCATCCCGAGACGCTCGCATCCCTGGGCTGCTTCCAGACGCCTGTCGAGGACTGGCCCGTCTCGAACCCGTTCGTCCCGGTCCCCGCACTGCTTTGCCTGGGGCCCGACGCTGCGGTGCTCGTCGTTGCCGACTTCCATGTCGCCCACGCCAGTGCGTGTGTTGCACGACTCGTCACCTACAGGTCGTACGACTTCCGGAGCCCGCCGGATCCGGCGGCCGCGCTGCGCGCCGCGCTTCTTCGGGCTCTCGACGACGCGGGCATCGACGCCGGCCCGGTCGGGGTCGAGGCTGCAGATCTGCCGTACGGGATCGCGGAGTGGCTCCGCGAGGCCGGGCGGATGCCGGTTGCCTGTGACACCGCCGTCGCCTCATCGCTGCGGGTGACCGAGCTCGACGCGATCCGCCGCGCCTGCCGACTCGCGGACGTCGTCCAGCAAGCAGTCAAGGACCACGCCGCACCGGGGCTGAGCGAGGCCGAGCTGGCGGGCCTGGCCGCCGCAGCGATGTTCCGGGCTGCCGGTCGGCGCGTGCCGGCCATACTCACGGTCACGGCCGGGGCCGAGGCGACGGCCACGGGCGGTGGTATCGCCACTGCGCGCATCGTCCAAGCAGACGATCTTGTTCTCACCGACACGTCGCCCTGGCTCGATGGCGTCTGGTCGGATACCGCGAGCGCGGTCTACGTGGGGACGCCGGACCGGGAGACCCGGCGCCGTTTCGACGCCGTCCGTCGCGCCCTCGCTGAGGGTATCTCGCTCTGCCGGCCGGGCGCGGTGGCAAAGGACGTTGACCGGGACGTCCGAGCTTTGCTCGCCGTGCACGGGCCGACGTACGCGCACCATACGGGCCACGGGATCGGCGCCTCCTGGTCGGAGGAGCCGCGGATCACGCCGTACAGTGACCGGCGCATCGAGGAGGGGATGGTGCTGGCGCTCGAGCCCGCGATCTACCTGCCGGGCTGGGGCGGCATCCGGCTCGAGCACGTCTTCGTCGTCGGTGCCGGCGACAACGAGATCCTGACCCGGTTCGAGCACACCCTGTGAGGCGACCGTGAAGATTGCGACGGTCGAGGCGATCCCGGTCAACGTTCCGTACCGCCGTCGCGAGGTCAGTTCCCAGGTCGCGAGAGACGGGGTCAGCGACGTCCTCGTGAAGGTGACGACCGACGACGGCCTCAGCGGCTGGGGGGAGGCCTGCTGCGGTGCGGACACAGCCTCGGTCGAGGCTGCGCTCCGCGCGATGGCGCCGCTCGTGCTCGGGCGAGATCCGTGGAACCGAGAGGCGATGCGTCGCGATGTGTTCACGCACGGCCTGTGGCAGTTTCGGGCCGGGACGGGCAACTTCGCCTGGGCCGGAATCGACATGGCCCTGTGGGATGTCTGCGGCCGCGCCTGCAACCAGCCGATCTGGCGGTTGCTCGGCGGTCTCCAGCAGAAGGAGGCCACGTACTTCTACTACCTCGCGCGCGGCTCGCGGGAGAGCCTCGCGACGCAAGTGGACGACGGCCTCGGTGCAGGCTTCGAGGTGTTCTACCTCAAGGTCGGCCTCGACGATGCGGACGACCTCGAAATGGTTTCGACCGTGAGGGACGCGCTCGGACCGGGCCCCCGGCTCCGGCTCGACGCGAACGGGGCCTGGACGATTCCACAGGCGCTGCGGAACCTTCGAGCGATGGCCGAGTACGACATCGACTTCATCGAGCAGCCCGTCCGCGATCATCCAGTTGGGCAGCTCGCTGAGGTGCGCGCGCGCGTCGACACAGCCGTCTGTGCGAACGAAGGGCTATGGTCAGAAGCGGACGCGTACGCTCGCATCCGGGCGCGAGAGGCGGAGGTCTACTGCTTCTCCCCGTACTGGGTCGGATCGATCGGCGGTTTTCACCGGCTCTCGTGGCTCGCGGCCTACGAAGGACTGCTGGTCTGCAAGCACACCCACGGCGAGCTCGGCCTGGCCGCCGCGGCCGGCCAGCACGTCGTTCTGACCCTGCCAAACGGCGTCGACGGGCATCAGCAGAGCGCGCACCTGATGGAGCACGACATCCTGACCGAGCCGATCCCGATCGCGACGGGCCCGCGCTGGGGTGCGATCGAGCGTCCCGGCCTGGGTGTCGATGTCGACGATCAGGCTGTCGCGGAGGCCGCGGCACGCTACCGGACCGAGGGCCAGTACCGCCCGTGGCAGGACTACCAAATTGGGAAGGAGGAACGGTGACGGCTGGCCGGCTGGAGAACAAGATTGCGCTCGTCGTTGGCGGTGGATCCGGGATGGGACGCGCGGGCGCGGCCGCGATGGCGGCGGAAGGCGCGTCCGTCGTTGTCTCCGACATCGCGCTCGACCGGGCTGAGGCCGTGGTCGCGTCGATCGGAGCGGCCGGCGGCACGGCCGTGGCGATGCCCGTCGACGTCACCTCTCCCGAACTGGTGCAGCGTCTCGTCGCCGGAACGGTCGCTCGCTTCGGTCGCGTCGACGCCGTCTACCACTGCGCGGCGGACGTTCACTTCGTCAACCGGGAGGACAAGCGGCTCACCGAGCTCGACGATGGCGTCTGGCGTCGTATCATCGACGTCCACCTGACCGGGACGTTCCTGGTCCTCAAGCACGTCGGGCGGCAGATGATCGCCCAGCGGTCGGGCTCCGTCATCGTCTCCAGCACGGTGGACGCCCTCGTAGGCTGCGCGGGCCTCGACGCGTACACCGCCGCCAAGGGCGGCGTGACGTCGATGGTGCGTTCGTTCGCCGCCGGAGCGGGAGGCGACGGCGTGCGCGTGAACGCGATCGCGCCGAGCTTCGTCTCGACCGAGCCGCAGCGGGTCTGGCTGGACGACGCCCAGGCGCGTTCAGCGATCGAGAGCCTCCACATCCTCCCGATCCCGACGCCGGAGCAGATCGCTCCGTTTGTCGTCTACCTCGCGAGCGACGAGTCCGCGGCGGTGACCGGAACCGTCTTCCCGGTCGATGCCGGCTACCTGGCCTTCAAGGGGCACGTTGACGTGATGGGAACGATGCAGGCCGGCTACTGAGCGTTGTCCCGCTCTATGCTCCCTGGCCTGGAGCCATGGCCGCGATCGAGCTCGAGCACGTAACGAAGGCGTTCACAGGGGGAGTCGTGGCCGTCGACGACGTCACCCTGTCGATCGCGGACGGCGAGTTCATGGTGCTCGTCGGCCCCTCCGGATGCGGCAAGTCGACGCTGTTGCGGATGATCGCCGGCCTCGAGGAGGTCACCGAGGGGACGATCTCGATCGACGACCTGGACGTGACGGAGCTCGAGCCGCCGAATCGCGACATCGCGATGGTCTTCCAGAACTACGCCCTCTACCCCCACATGAGCGTCCAGGAAAACCTCGGCTTCGGTCTCAGCGTCCGCAGAACGCCGAAGCCGGAGATTCGACGCCGCGTGCGGGCGGTCGCGACGCTGCTCGGGCTCCAGGATCTGCTCGACCGGAAGCCTGCGCACCTTTCCGGCGGGCAGCGGCAGCGCGTTGCGATGGGCCGGGCGATCATCCGCGAGCCGAAGGCGTTTCTGATGGACGAGCCACTCTCGAACCTCGACGCGAAGCTCCGCGTGGGCATGCGTGCCTCGCTGGCGCAACTGCACGCGCGCCTCTCCGTCACGAGCGTCTACGTCACCCACGACCAGACGGAGGCGATGACACTCGGTCAGCGCGTCGCGGTGATGCGAGAGGGGCGGATCGTCCAGGTCGACGTGCCCCAGCGTCTCTACCAGGCGCCGACGGATATCTTCGTCGCGGCCTTCATCGGCTCGCCTTCGATGAACCTCGTCGAGGCCTCGGTCGAGGGGGACGAGATCGCCTTCGGGCAGTTCCGAGTCCCTCTCGACCCCGAGCGGCGTCCGAGAGGCAGCGATCATTTCGTCCTCGGCGTGCGTCCCGAGACATTCCAGGATGCAGCGTTGGCTCAGCCCCAGCTCCCGCGGCTGGACGTGAGCGTCGAGGTGCTCGAGGAACTCGGTTCCGACGCCTACGTCTTCTTCCGCGTCGAGGCGCCCCGGGTCGGCGTCGACTCGCGAGACGCCCCTGACGATGAGACGAGCCTGCTCGCCGAGAACGACTCGCTGTTCACCGCCCGGGTTGATCCAGCCACGATGGGAGCCGTTGGGGCTCGCCTGGAGCTCGCGGTCGATCCCTCCAGATTTCACTTCTTCGACATCCGGACCGGCGAGAGCCTGCTGCGAGATGATCCTGTCGCGCGCGGGTGAGAGACGTCACTTGCCGATGCCCGCGGTGAGCCCGCGCACGAAGAAACGCTGCCCCGAAAGGTAGAGCAGCACAACGGGTGCGATCGAGACGAGCGCACCGGCGAGAACGAGCGGCTGGTTGGTCGCGTAGCGGCCCTGGAACTGCGCCAGCCCGGCCATGAGCGTCCGCGCGCTCTCGTTCTGCAGAAAGACGAGGGCGATCAACAGCTCGTTCCAGACCCAGATCGCCTGGACGACGACGAGCGTGAAGCTCGCCGCCCCCGAGAGCGGCATGACGATCCGCCTCAGCACGGTGAACGGTCCGGCGCCCTCAACTGAAGCAGCCTCGATCAGCTCCTGCGGAACGGTCCGGAAGAAGTTGGTCAGGAAGAACACCGCGAACGGCACGAGCAGGCCCGAGTAGAAGACGATCACCGACTGCAGATGGTTGACCCAGCCAGTGTTGACCATCAACACGAACATCGGCACGAGCAGCGTGACCGGAGGGACGACCATCAGTGCGACGTTCGTCGAGAGGAAGACCTTGTGGCCCCTGAAGCGGCCGAACACGACCGCGTAGGCGGCGAGCAATGCAATCAGCGTCGAGACGGCCACCGAGGAGATCGTGACCAGGAAGCTGTTCCACATCCAGCGAGGCAGCGGCTGGTCGGCCACGATCGAGCGCAGGGCGCCGAGCGTCGGATGGGTGGGAAAGCCGGTCGGGTCGAGCTGGTAGGCGATGTTGGTCTTGAGCGCCGTCGTCACGATGAACCAGAGCGGATAGAGCGCGGCCAGGCAGATGATCGCGAGGAAGGCGTGCCGAGCCGCGAGGCTCGCGAGGCGCCCGCCGGCCGTGCTGTTCATGCGGTTTCCGCCCGCCGCCGCATCCACAGCGAGAGGCCGATCAGCACGCTCGCCATCCCCAGCAGCATCACGGCCACGCTCGCGGCGGTGCCGTTGGCACCATTCGAGAAGCTCCTCCAGATGTACAGCTCCATCACGCTCGAGGCGTAGCCGGGGCCGCCGGATGTGAGCACGTAGACGTAGTTGAACACCCACGAGAGCACCGTGATCACCTGGATCACGGTGAGCAGCTCGATGATCGGGCGGATCTGGGGCACCAGCACGCGCAGCTGCAGGCTCCACCACCCCGCGCCGTCGATGCGAGCCGCCTCGGCCGTCTCGGGTGGCAGGGCAAGCAGCGCGGCCGTGAACACGACCACGCCGAAGCCGAGCTGCTGCCAGACCACGAGTCCCCCGACCGAGACGATCGCCAGGTGCGAGCTGCCCAGCCAGTCCTGCGCGAGCGTCCCGAGGTGCACGTTGCGCAGCGCCGTGTTGAGCACCCCGTTCTGCTGCAGCAGGAACGAGAACGCGATGCCGATCGCGGTCGCCGGCAGCACGTACGGGAGGAAGACGATCGCCTGGTACTGGCGCATGCCGCGGATCCGATCGTTGAGGACGAGCGCGATCGCGAGCCCGAGCCCGAGCATCACCGGCACCGCCAGCAGCAGCTTGAGGTTGTTCTGCAGCGACTGGCGGAACTCCGGGTCGGTGATGACGCCCTTGTAGTTGTCGAGGGCGACCCAGACCGGCGAGTCGAACGAGCCGGCGTAGAAGCTGTCACGCACGACCTGCACGAGCGGATAGCCGAACGCGAAACCCATCGCGCCGACGGCGGGCAGGGCGTAGAGATAGGGCCAGAGCGCCCGCCGCCGGCGCCGCCGGGGGCGGGCGCTCTCTTGGGTCATGGGGCTCAGCCCCCGGAGACCCACTTCGTGTAGTTCTTGGCCTCGTCCGGGTGCTGGCTCTTCCACTTGGTCAGCTCGCGCATCCAGAGCTTGACGGCGTCGGCGGGCGAGCCCGAGCCGGACGTGATCAGCTCGCCCGCGGCCAGGTCGGCGTTGCCGTCGACCTGTGGCGGCACGAAGTTCTCGGGCCAGACCGAGACGGGCGACTTGTCGAGCGCGAGCATCTGCTTCGCGATCGGGTCGGTGACGAGGCGGGCCGGGAAGCGCTTGTCGGCCGGGAACACGCCGGTGGCCGCGTACCAGCTCTTGAGCGCCTGCGGCGAGTGCAGGAAGGTCAGGAACTGCGCCGCTGCGCGTGGATGCTTCGACCACTTCGTGATGAAGGCGTCGGACGACTGCGTCGTGTCGTAGCTCCTTGCGAGCTTCCCCTTGCCCCAGACCGGCGTCCTGCCGACGCCGATGTTCTTCGCACCGAGCTGCTTCTCCCACGCGGTGACGTTGCCGTCGGTGCCCCAGGACATCGCGACCTTCTTCTGGCCGAAGAGCTGGAAGCCCTGCTCGAAGCTGATCGACGCGACGTCGGAGTTGAAGTAGCCCTTCTTCTTCAGGTCGGCGAGCACGCGGTAGAAGCCCGAGAACTTCGGGTCGGAGAACTTCGCCTTGCCGATCATCGCGGCCTTGAGCTCGTCGATCGAGTTGAGGTTCTGCTTGCCGACGAGCGAGAAGAACCAGGCGCCCCCGTAGCCGTCCTTGTTGCCCATGCCCCACGGCGTGATGCCGGCGGCCTTGAGCTTCTTGGCGTCGGTGAGCAGCTCCGCCCACGTCTTCGGCCCCTTGTTCGGATTCAGACCAGCCCGTTTGAACAGCGCCTTGTTCCAGGTGAAGGGGATGCCGAGCAGGTACTGCGGCATTGCCCAGAGCTTGCCACCCGACATGTTCTCGGCCGTGCCGATCCAATTCTTCGTCTCGCTCGCGGGCACGTAGTCGGAGATCGGGACGGATGCGCCGCCCCAGGCCGGCGTCAGCGTGGGCAGCGTCGCCCACTGCGTCGCGATATCCGGCCCGCTTCGGGTCTGGGCAGCCGTCGTGAAGGCCGAGGTCAGCGTGTCGGTGGACTGGATGACGACCGAGATCTTCACCTTCGGATGCGCCTTCTCGTAGATTGCGACTTGCTTCTTGAGCCAGCTGTTGGCGCCGGGCGCATCGCTCTCGGCCCAGTACCAGTAGGTCAAGTTCGCGTTGTTCGGGTCATCACTGGCCGGTCGTGCAGGCTTCGAGGCCGCGGTCGACGTGAATGCCGCCGCGCTCGCCGCGAGTGCCGCGCCGAGCACTGCCAACACGTGCTTCCTCGCCATCGTCCCTCCACTCCTCGTATCGGTGACCTGCTCAGGACCGAGCTTTACCTCTCGCGTACGACGTGTCAACCGACGCTCGCCTCTGCCCAAGCGAGCAAGGCAGGATTGCCGTCCCAGGTCAGCCCGGGATCGGGGCCGAGAGCGTGCCTGGTGCTTCCGGAAGCACCTGGCCGCCGTCCACGATCAGCGTCTGACCGGTGATGTACCTCGCCTCGGGAGCGGCGAGGAAGCGCACGGCCCACCCGATGTCCTCCGGATCTGCCAGGTGCCCCATCGGGATCGACGCCAGCATCCGGCGCTGGTGTTCCTCACTCGTGCGGGCGAATCCGGGCGTCTGGACGTTCCCCGGGAGGACGGCGTTGATCGTGACTCCGTTCCTCGCCAGCTCGACCGCCGCCGAGCGCATGAAGCCGAGCATCGCGGCCTTCGACGCCCCGTAGGAGGCGAATCCGGGATGGCCCGTGACCGGGCCGGTGATCGACGAGCTGAGCACGATCCGGCCGTATCGACGGGACACCATCGCCGTCAGGCACGCCTGCACGACGCGAACCATCCCCTTGACGTTGACGTCCATCACACGGTCCCACACCGCATCGTCGATCGTGGCGAGAGCGGTGGCCGGGTAGATGCCTGCATTCGCGGCCAGAATGTCGATCCGGCCGTGCGCGTCGACGACGCGAGCGGCCATCGCGTCGACGGAGGCGCGATCGGTGACGTCGGTCTTGACGGCAATCACCTCGAGACCCTGCGTCCGGAGCGTCGTCGCCGTCGATTCGGCCAGCGTGGCGTCCAGATCCCCGATCACCACGTGGGCGCCCTCCGCCGCGAGGACGGAGGCGATCCCGCGTCCGATTCCCCGGGCGCCACCCGTCACGACTGCGACCTGATCCGTGAGACGTTGCATCACCGGCCTCCGTTCGACGCCGGAATATAATCGCGCGCCGAGATGCAACGCTTCTCGGCCAGCGACGCGAAGTACGCCTACAGCCCCGAGCACGCATCGATCGGAACGGTGCAGCCCGGCGAGCGCTTCGAGGTCGAGACGGTCGAGGGCTTCTCCGGCTACTTCCGCGCTCCCTCCGACTTCACGCCCGAGGTCTACGCGGAGGCGGAGGCGCACAAGTGGGCGGTCACGGGCCCGATCTCCGTCGCCGGCGCGAGGCCGAACGGCGCCCTCGCGGTGACGATCCACGCGGTCGAGGTGGTGACGCCCGGCGTCGTCGTCTACGGTGGCTACACGGCGCCGGACCCGCTTGACTGGTGGGAGGACGAGACCGGCTGCGACGTCTTCTCGGTGGAGCACGACACCCTCCGCTTCGACGACCGCACGACTCTGCCGATCCGACCACTGGTCGGCTGCCTGGCCGTCGCCCCGGCGGACGGGGCCGTGCACGCAGAACGGCAGGGCCGGTACGGCGGCAACCTCGACTGCCGCGAGCTACGCGCCGGCGCGACCGTGATCCTGGCCGTGGAGCACGACGGCGGTGGGCTCTACTTCGGCGACTGCAAGGCGCTGATGGGCGACGGGGAGATCGTCGGACCGCCCGAGGTCGGGGCCCTCGTCACCGCGAGCTCCGAGCCCCGCGAGCGACCGGCTTCGCTGCGCTGGCCCCGCATCGAGACGAGCGACCGCCTGACGACGCTTGTCTCCGGCAGGCCACTCGAATGGAGCGCGCGCCAGGCCTTCCGCGAGTTGCTGAACTGGGTGACCGAGGACTTCGACCTGCCCCGGCCGAAGGCGGCATTGCTTCTGGCGATGGTGGCGCACGCTGGCATCTGCCAGATCAGCAACAGCGACTACACGGCCTACTGCACGGCGCCACGCGACGCGCTCGAACCATACGCGAGTCACGGGTAGCGCCGGCTCGAGAAGGCGTGGCCAATACCTCTGAGTGTTGACGCACGAAGGGCCGGCGGCCTACCCCGGTAGTGTTGTGTAGCGGCCTGGGCGCGCGCCCGCCGTTTGCCTGACGATGCATCCAAAGCGCACGGCGCGGGCCGCATGCTCCCAGAGTTCGGGGAGGGGATTTATGGACCGATGGCACCGACGAAGACGCGATCGCCAAGGCGGTCACCTCCCCGTCGGCGGCGGCGGCGCCCCGGCGCGGGGCCAAGTTGGCCGCCGCG
>JBHEMK010000081.1:0-15091 GCA_046262635.1 Gaiellaceae bacterium | reverse complement strand
GGTGGAGAGAAGGTCGCCCGGAGCCGCGGCTTCGAGTGGCTGGCGCGCTCGGGCTTTGTCGCGCGCGGACTGATCTACGGGATCATCGGCATCCTCGCGATCAAGTTGGCGCTCGGGAACGGCGGCAAGTCGGCAAGCCAGCAGGGCGCACTGAAGACGATCGCGGAGCAGCCCTTCGGCAAGGTGCTGCTGATCCTGGTTGCGATCGGCCTGGCAGGCTACGCGCTCTGGCGGCTGATCCACGCCTTCTTGGGCCACGGGCCCGAGGACTCCGACAGCACCTTCGATCGGCTGGCGGCGCTCGCCAGCGGGATCGTCTATGCGGGCTTGTGCGCGACCGCGGTCAAGATCCTGCTCGGCTCGGGCGGCACGAGCTCCGGCAGCCCCCACAAGGCCGCAGCGGGCGTCTTCGGCTGGCCGGGCGGCACCTGGCTGGTCGGGATCGCCGGCCTCGTCCTGATCGGGGTCGGCCTCTACCAGGGCTACCGCGGGATCAGCAAAGACTTCCTCAAGGACTCGAAGACCGAGGAGATGACCGCCACGATCAGGAACTGGATCGAATGGATCGGCACCTTCGGCCACCTCGCGCGGATGGTCGTCATGGGCCTGGTCGGCGTCTTCCTGATCAAAGCCGCGATCGACTTCAACCCGAACAAGGCCGTCGGACTGGACGGCGCGCTCGCCAAACTCGCCCACAACTCCTACGGGCCCTTCCTGCTCGGCCTCGTCGCCGCCGGTCTGATCGCGTTTGGCGTCTACTCGCTGAGCGACGCCCGCTACCGTCGCATCTAGGTGGATTGAATCGTCGAGGGGACGCGCTGATCTCGGCGCTGCGCCGGCTCGGACGGCCCAGCGCCGAGATCGCCGAGATGCTGCGGATGCGGCTCGGCCGGATCTCCCAGGCCACGAAGCCGCTGCTCGCCGAGCTTCGTCGACGCATGAGTCCAGGAGCTCAGCCGGCATCATCAGGACGAAGCGTCCGCGTCCGCGCGCGAGCCTCGCGCTATCAGATGCTCTTGTACGTGTGAAGTGCGATCCAGACGACGGCCAGGAGCGTGAGCGCCATGAGCGACTTCTCGACGCCGCGGCCGGCTGCCGGCTTGGCGACTCCCTCCTCAGCGGAAGCGCTCCGGTGGCAGCAAACAGCTCGATGTGCAACAACTTCATCATCACCGACCCGGCCCGATGGAGGTGCATTTTGCTTAAAGGATCAGACAACAGCGCGCCTGGACGTGCAGGCACTCAATCCGTCTGATTGACTCGAGCCGCCGCCCGTCACCATCGCGCGCCTCCGCATGCACAAGCCACCGTCCCAAAGGGCTGGTCGACTTTGATGCCAAGGGCTGGCCTCAGTAGCGGTTTGAGACTGTTTGTGACGTGCTGCCGCCGACACTGGCCAGCGAACCGCTTGGCTTATCCGTCCTACTGATCCCCACGTCTGGCCGCACACGGAAGCCTCTGCGCAGGGAGGGTAGAGCCCGTAGCAACGTCGATGTTTCTTTGCTCCGGGGCTGCGGTACCTACGTGCAGCCCAGCTGGTGCGGAGCATGGGCCGAGAACCCGCCCTTCAGATCGGAGAGGAGGACGCATTGACTCGTACCGTGCTCGTGACGGGCGGAGCCGGGTTCATCGGCTCGCACCTTGCAGACGAACTGCTAGCGCACGGTTGGCGCGTCCGCGTGTTCGACTCGCTCGTCGAGCAGGTACACCCGCGACGCGTGCGGCCCGACTATCTTGACGAGCGCGCAGAACTCGTCGTGGGTGACATCCGCGACCGCAACGCCGTAGTCGATGCACTCGACGGCGCCGACACGGTTGTTCATCTCGCCGCTCGTGTCGGGGTCGGGCAGAGCATGTACGACATTGCCGAGTATGCGTCGGCGAACACGTCCGGCAGCGCGATCCTGCTCGAGGAGCTCCTCGAGCACGGTGTCGCGCGTCTTGTCGTCGCGTCGTCGATGAGCATCTACGGTGAGGGCCTCTACCGTGACAGGCACGGCACGCACGTGCTCGACGCCGTCCGTACCCGCGAACAACTCGAGAACGGCGACTGGGAGCCGCACGGCGAGCTCGAGCCGGTGCCGACGCCGGAGTGGAAGACACCGTCGCTCGCATCGGTGTACGCGCTGACGAAGTACGACCAGGAACGGCTCTGTCTGATCTGGGGCAACGCCTACGGCGTGCCGACGACGGCGCTCCGCTTTTTCAACGTCTACGGACCGCGCCAGGCGCTTTCGAACCCGTACACGGGTGTGCTCGCGATCTTCGCGTCGCGGCTCCTCAACGGTCGGCCGCCGCTCGTTTACGAGGACGGCGAGCAACGTCGCGACTTCGTCTCGGTTTACGATGTCGTGCGGGCGATCCGCCTGGCGGTCGAACAAACCGAGCCGTCGGGGCTCGCGGTGAACGTCGGCAGCGGCCGCGGCGTCTCCGTTCGTGAGATCGGCAGCCTCCTCGGTCATGCGCTTGGCGTTGAGATGGAACCGGAAGTTGCGGGCAAGGCTCGGGCCGGCGACATCCGGCATTGCTTCGCCGACATCTCGCTCGCCCGGAATTTGCTCGGCTACGAGCCACAAGTGGAGCTCGAGGCCGGCATCGCCGAGCTCGTCGGCTGGCTCGAGGGCCAGGAGACCGAAGACCGCTTCGAATCCGCTTCGGACGAGCTCCAGCGGCGGGGGTTGACGCTGTGAGCCGCCGCCTCGGTGTGGTCGAGTGGTTCGAGGTTGGCGAACACGAGCGGGCCGAGCGGGTGTGTGTCGGCCTGCGTGCGTTGGGAGTCGAGCGGGTCCGCACAGGTGTCTCCTGGGCCGACTGGCACCGGCCCGGGGGCCCGGCGTGGTACGCCTGGCTGCTGCCCCGGCTCGCGAAGGACTTCGAGCTCCTGCCCTGCCTGCACCACACGCCGCCTTCGCTCGGAGTTGTGCCGACCGTGCAATCCCCGCCGCGCCGCCCCCGCGACTATGCGGACTTCCTCGACCAGTTTCTCGATCGGTACGGCGACCTGATCGATACGGTCGAGCTCTGGAACGAGCCGAACAACCTCAACGACTGGGACTGGACGCTCGATCCCGATTGGAACGTGTTCTGCGAGATGATCGGAGACGCGGCACACTGGGCGCGGCAGCGCGGCAAGCGGACGGTTCTCGGTGGCATGTGCCCGCTCGACGCCAACTGGCTCGGCCTTCTAGGACAGCGCGGCCTCTTCGACGTACTCGACGCGGTCGGCATCCACGCTTTCCCCGGAAGCTGGACGACCGTCTGGCGAGGCTGGCCGGATGCCGCGATGACCGTGCGCGAGGTGCTCGACCGGCACGGCTCGAGCGCCGAGCTCTGGGTCACCGAGGCGGGCTTCTCCACGTGGCGCAGCGATGAAGTTGGGCAGCTTCGCGCTCTGCTCGACGCGCTCGACGCGCCTGTGGATCGCCTGTACTGGTACGCGGCGGAGGATCTCGACGACGCCAGAACCGCGTGTGACGGGTTCCACGTGGACGAGCGCCACTACCGCTTCGGCCTCTCCGACAGCTCCGGGCGGCCGAAGCTGGCGGCTCGTGCGCTCGTCGCAGGCGGCATCGAGACCGCCGTTGCCCTCGCGGCCGTGGCGGCTCCCATCCGCGGACGGCGCCGTTCCCCGGTCACCGTCGTCACCGGCGGCGCCGGCTTCGTCGGGACGAATCTCACGCTCGAGCTGCTGCGGCGCGGGGAACGCGTGCGGATCGTCGACAACCTCTCACGCGCCGGTGTCGCGGAGAACATGCACGCGCTGCGCGCGCTGCGTTCCGATCGGCTGGAACTCGCGCCAATCGACGTGCGCGACCGGATCGCACTGCGCGAAGCAGTTCACGGAGCGACCAGCGTGTTCCATCTCGCGGCACAGGTCGCGGTGACAACCGCCGTCGAAGACCCGAGCGCGGACTTCGACGTGAACCTCGGCGGTACCATCACGCTCCTCGAGGAGCTTCGCCGCCTCCAAAGGCCACCGAGCCTCGTCTTTACGTCGACGAACAAGGTGTACGGGTCGCTGTCGGGCGTGGCCGTCGAACGGAACGGTGAGAGCTGGTCGCCGATCGACGACCGCCTGCGCACCCGCGGCGTCGATGAGTTGAGGCCACTCGACTTCTGCACGCCGTACGGCTGCTCGAAGGGTGGCGCGGATCAGTATGTGCTCGACTACGCGAAGACATTCGGCCTGCCGACGACCGTCTTCCGCATGAGCTGCATCTACGGACCGCACCAGCATGGCAACGAGGATCAGGGATGGGTGGCACACTTCTTGATTCGCGCGCGCGCCGGACAACCGGTGACGATCTACGGCGACGGGGCGCAAGTACGCGACATCCTCTACGTCGACGATCTCGTCCGCGCGTTCCTCCTCGCGCGCGGACGGATCGACGAATTCGCGGGCACGGCGTTCAACATCGGCGGCGGGCCCGACAACGCGATCAGCCTGCTCCGACTGCTGGATCTGATCCACGACCTGCATGGGGCGAGGCCCCCGTTGTCGTTCGCGGAAGAGCGGGTCGGCGACCAGCGCTGGTACGCGTCCGACACGACGCGCCTGCGAGAGGCCACCGGCTGGTCGCCGCAGGTCGGCGCCGAGGAGGGGATCGAGACGCTCTTCCGCTGGCTCGCGCAGCGCGACTCCCTGCCTGCGGCCTCCGCCGCATGACGACCACGGTGGCCACGATGTCGGCGGCGGTGCTCGTCGAGCCCGAGACGGTCCAACTCGAGTGCGTGAGCGTCCCGGAGCCGCGGCGGCACGAGGTACTCGTCCGCGTCGAAGGCTGCGGCGTCTGCGGCTCGAGCCTCCCGATCTGGGAGGGCAGGCCGTGGTTCGACTACCCGCTCGCGCCCGGTGAGCCGGGCCACGAAGGCTGGGGCATCGTGGAACGGACGGGCGAGGCGGTCGACGAGCTCGAGCCCGGCGCCCGCGTGGCGTTCTTGTCGGCTCGCGCCTTCGCCGAGCTCGACGTCGCTGCGGCCGCCCACTGCGTCGTGCTCCCGCGGGAGCTCGACGGCATGCCGGTGCCCGGTGAGGCGCTCGGCTGCGCTGTCAACGTCTTCCGGCGGTCTCGGATCCGCGCCGGCGAGCGGGTCGCGATCGTCGGCATGGGATTCCTCGGGTCGCTCGTCGCGCAACTCTGCCGCGGTGCCAGCACGGAGGTCGTCTGCGTGCGCCGCGGCACCGAGCTGGAGGGCCCCTTCGCGCGGGTGATCGAAGCCGCGGGCACGCAGGCTGCGCTCGACACGGCGTCGCAGCTCGTGGGCGAGGGCGGCGTCCTCGTGATCGCCGGCTTTCACCAGGACGGGCTCCGTACGGTCGATCTGCAGAGTTGGAACTGGCGCGGGATCGACGTCGTCAATGCCCACGAGCGCGACCCGCGCGTCGTGCTCGACGGCGTCAACAAAGCAGTGCAGCTGATCGCAACAGGCCGGTTGGACCCGTCTCCGCTCTATACGCACGCGTTTCCACTGGCACGCGCCGCGGATGCCTTCCGCGCAGCACTCACACGCCCTCCCGGTTTCACGAAGGCACTGGTGCTGCAGTGAGCGCGACCGCGACGAGGCCTAGGATCGGCTTCCTCGGCCTCGGCTGGATCGGGAAGTCGCGGATGGACGCGCTGCTCGGCTCTGGGATCGCCGAGTGTGCGGGCGTCGCCGACCCGGCGCTCCCGGACGCGTTCGACTCGCTCGAGGAGCTGCTTGAGGGGCGGCCTGACGCCGTCGTGATCGCAACTCCGAGTGCACTGCACGCGGAGCATGCGGTGCAGGCGCTGGCGGCCGGCGCAGCCGTCTTCTGCCAGAAGCCACTCGGCCGGGACGCGGCGGAGACGGAGGCCGTCGTCGAGGTCGCGAAGTCGGCCGACCGGCTGCTCGGCGTCGACCTCTCCTATCGTGCGACCGAGGCGGCGCGCCGTTGCCGCGAGCTCGTCGCCGGTGATGAGCTCGGTGACGTATACGCGGCCGAGCTGACCTTCCACAATGCGTACGGCCCTGACAAGGCGTGGTACTACGATCCTGCTCTCTCCGGCGGCGGGTGCCTCGTCGACCTGGGAAGCCATCTCGTCGACCTCCTCCTCTGGATCGTCGATGCGAACGTCGCCGAGGTCAACGCCCGTCTGGTGCACCACCGAGGGCTGGTCGTGGAGGATTACGCGACGGCGCATCTCGAACTGGACAACGGCGCGGTCGTGTCGATGTCGTGTTCCTGGAATCTGCCCGCCGGCCGCGACGCGGTGATCGAGGCAGTGTTCTACGGTACCCGCGGCGGTGTTCGCCTGCACAACGTCAACGGCTCGTTCTACGACCTACGCGCGGAGCGCTGCGACGGCACGAGCGCCGAGTCGCTCGTCGAGCCGCCTGACGACTGGGGCGGCCGAGCACTGATCGAGTGGGCCTCGCGCCTCGCGTTGTCACCGCGGTACGACCCGGAGATCGTGCACGTTGTCGAGACGGCGCGTGTTCTCGACCGGATGTATGGACGGAAGACGTGAAGGTGTTGATGACCGGGGACGCCGTCGGCGGAGTCTGGGCGTACGCACTCGAGCTCATCGACGCGCTCGCCGTTCACAACATCGACGTCGCTCTCGCAGTGCTCGGCCCTCGTCCCGGCAGCGCGCAGCGGCGGCAGCTCGCTGCGTCGGCGGTTGAGTCCGTCCATGAGCGCGCGTATGCGCTCGAGTGGATGCCCGGCGCGGCCGCCGACCTGCCGCGCACGCGCCGCTGGCTTCTCGACATTGCGGAGGAGGAGCAGCCCGATGTCGTGCACCTCAACGGGTACGCGCACGCCGCGTTCCCCTTCTCCCAACCGGTTGTCTCGGTTGCGCACTCCTGCGTTTTGTCGTGGCACGAGGCCGTGCGGGGGCGGCCGGCGGGCTCCGAGTGGAACTGGTATCGCCAGGCTGTCTCCGCCGGTATAGCCGCAGCCTCGGCCGTCGTCGCTCCCACGGCGGCGATGCTTGCCGAGATCGAACGGCTGTACTGCCCGGGCGGTAAGTGCATCGTGATCCCGAACGGCAGGTCACCGGTGCCCCCCCTGCCGAAGGAGCGTTTCGTCATCGGCGCCGGGCGCATTTGGGACGACGCGAAAAATCTCGCGGCGCTCGAGCGCGTTGCGCCGTCGCTTGATTGCCCTGTCCTCGTCGCTGGAGGCGACCTGCCGGCCGCGGACGTCGCCGAGCTGCTCGGACGCGCAGCCGTCTTCGCAGCCCCGGCGCGCTACGAACCGTTCGGCCTCGCAGCGCTCGAAGCCGCGCTCGCGGGTTGCGCGCTCGTCCTCGGGGACATTCGGAGCCTGAGGGAGGTGTGGGGCGACGCCGCGCTCTACGCGGATTCGCAGGACGACGTTGCTCTGCTCGGCGCGCTTCGTCGTGCGCTCCGGGAGCCCGAGCCGCTTGCCCGCGCCGCGCGCACCCGCGCAGGCCGATACACGCCCGCTGCGATGGCCGTACGCTACGTCGAGCTCTATGACCGCTTGCTCAGCGAACGGCTGGGCGGCGCACGGGAGCGGCCTACCGTGGTCGGCTGATGCGGATCGCGTCCTTCTACCACTCGCTCGTCTCCGACTGGAACCACGGCAATGCCCACTTCCTACGCGGCGTCGTCAGCGAGCTCGTTGAGCGTGGCCACGACGTCCGCGTGTACGAGCCGCGCGACGGCTGGAGCCGGACAAGCCTCATCGAGCAGCACGGCCGCGCTCCAATCGATGATTTCCGCCGCCGCTTTCCGGGTCTGCGGAGCGTGCTGTACGACGCGAAGACGTTCCGGCCCGAGCGTGCTATCGCCGAGGCCGACCTCGTGCTCGTGCACGAGTGGAACGATCGTGAGCTCGTGCGTGCGCTCGGTCTGCTCCGGCGCCGCTCGGGCCGTTTTCGCCTTCTCTTCCACGATACGCACCACCGCTCGGCCACCGCGCCGCGCAGCATGGCGCAGTACGACCTCCGCCATTACGACGGCGTCCTCGCATACGGGCGGATCATTCGTGACATCTATCTGGAGCGAGGCTGGATCGAG
This sequence comes from Gaiellaceae bacterium, assembly GCA_046262635.1. Lineage (GTDB taxonomy): Bacteria > Actinomycetota > Thermoleophilia > Gaiellales > Gaiellaceae > JBHEMK01. Next base: position 7,081 of record JBHEMK010000081.1, on the reverse strand, counting down.
CGCGCGTGGACGTGGCACGAGGCGGCGGACGTGCGGGTGTTCCGACCCGTGATCGGGTGCGAGCGCCGCGGCGACGTGGTCTGGATCGGAAACTGGGGAGACGGTGAGCGAACCGCGGAGTTGAAGCGCTTTCTGCTCGAGCCGGTGCGGCGCCTCGGGCTCGACGGTTCGGTCTTCGGCGTGCGCTATCCGGTCTCCGCGCGGCGATCGGTCGAGCGGGCAGGACTCGCCTACCGCGGCTGGATCGCGAATGCGCTCGTCCCCCGGGTGTTCGCCGAGCACGGCGTGACCGTGCACGTGCCGAGACGCCCCTACGTGCGGGCGCTGCCGGGCATCCCAACGATCAGGCCGTTCGAAGCGCTCGCTTCGGGCATTCCGCTCGTGTCGGCGCCGTGGGACGACGCCGAGCATCTCTTCACGCCGGGCAAGGACTACCTCGTCGCCGCCGACAGCGACGAGGTTGCGCATCACCTCGAGACGCTACTGGCGAGCCCCGCGCGAGCTTCGCGACTCGTGCAGCACGGACTGCGGACGATTCGCGCCCGCCACACGTGTGCGCATCGCGTGGACGAGCTGATGGCGGTTGCGGCCGAGCTCGGCGTCGAGACCACCAGTGCGGGGGCTGCGGAGGCGTGAGGATCGCGTTCTTCGGCTCGTCGCTCGTCTCTGCCTACTGGAACGGCGCAGCGACGTACTACCGCGGCATTGTGCGCGCGCTCCACGACCTCGGCCACAGGGTGACGTTCTTCGAGCCGGACGCCTACGACCGACAGGCGCACCGCGACATCGACGATCCTCCCTGGGCCGATGTCGTCGTCTACGCGCCGAACAACTGGGAGGGTACCCTCGCACGCGCCCGCGGGTTCGACGTGGCCGTCAAGGCGAGCGGCGTCGGCGTCAGGGACGCCGAGCTCGCACAGGGGGTTCTCGAGCTCGGCGCCCCGACGACGATCTTCTGGGACGTTGATGCGCCTGCCACGCTCGCTAGGCTCGAAGCGGACGGCGATCGCCGGATGCGCAAGCTCCTGCCACGCTACGACCTCGTCCTGACCTACGGCGGCGGTGACCCCGTCGTCGAGCGGTATCGCGCGCTCGGTGCGGAGGTCTGCGTCCCGATCTACAACGCGCTTGACCCGGAGACGCACCATCCGGTTGCACACGACGACCGCTTTATGTGCGACCTCGCGTTCCTCGGCAACCGACTGCCGGACCGTGAGTCTCGCGTAGACGAGTTCTTCCTGCGCGCGGCGGCGCTCTCCGCCAAGCGTTCGTTCCTGCTCGGCGGCAGCGGCTGGGAGGAGCGCGCGCTCCCGGCGAACGTACGCCTGCTCGGCCACGTGTCGACGCGGGACCACAACGCGCTGAACGCAACCCCGCTTGCCGTGCTGAACGTCTCGCGAGAGAGCATGGCGTCGAACGGCTTTTCGCCGGCGACGCGAGTGTTCGAGGCGGCGGGGGCTGGCGCATGCCTGATCACCGATGCGTGGGAAGGCATCGAGTTCTTCCTCGAGCCAGCCGACGAGGTGCTGGTCGCTCATGACGGCGCGGAGGTGGCCGCAACACTTGAGGCGCTGACGCCGGACGCGGCACGCGCGATCGGCGAAGCCGCACGGCGGCGGATCCTCGCTGAGCACACGTACGCCCGACGCGCCGCACAGGTGGAAGAGACGCTGCTGGCGGTGCGCGCGTGAAGATCGTCTTCCTCGGCCTTTCGATCACCTCGTCGTGGGGGAATGGCCACGCGACGAACTATCGCGGGCTCGTCGGTGCACTCGCACGGCATAAGCACGAGGTGCTTTTTCTCGAGCGTGACGCTCCATGGTATGCCCAGCACCGTGACTTCGACGCGCCGTTCGTGCGGCTGTACGAGTCCGCGGTCGACCTGCGGGAGCGATTCGCCGACGACCTGCGGGATGCCGATCTCGTCATCCACGGCTCCTACGTTCCCGACGTTGGCGAATGGCTGGCCGAGAGCGTGCGGGGAGTGCTGGCATTCTACGACATCGACACACCTGTCACTCTTGAGCGTCTGGAAGCGGGCGCATGCGAGTACCTGCGCCCGGAACTCATCCCGCACTACGACATTTACCTCTCGTTCACCGGCGGTCCCACACTCGAGCGGCTCGAGCGACGCTACGGCGCGCAGCGGGCACGGCCGTTCTACTGCCTCGTCGACCCCGCGCTCTATCAGCCGCTGGAAGTCGAGCATTGCTGGACGCTCGGCTATCTCGGCACGTACGACCGCGACCGGCAGGAGACGCTGAACCGCCTGCTCCTCGAGCCGGCATCGCTCCTCGGGCAGGAGCGCTTCGTCGTCGCGGGGCCGCAGTACCCGGCAGAGATCGCCTGGCCCACAAACGTTGAGCGGATCGAACACGTCACCCCCGGCGGGCACGCGAGCTTCTACGCCTCGCAGCGCCTGACGCTGAACGTCACGCGACGCGAGATGGCGGCTGTCGGCTGGTCGCCGAGCGTGCGCCTGTTCGAGGCCGCGGCTTGCGGCGTGCCGATCATCTCGGACTGGTGGCCTGGCCTCAACGAGTTCTTCGCGCCCTGCGAAGAGATCCTCGTCGCTCGCACGCCTCGCGACGTGCTGCGGATCGTCAAGGAGACCCCCGTCGAGGTGCTGCGCGATATCGGCCTGCGAGCTCGCACCCGGGTTTTGGAGCGCGACACGGCCGACCACCGCGCGGCCGAGCTGGAGGCGTACGTGGCGGAGTGCGGCGAGGTGCAGGCCGCGTGACGCTAGAGGCGGCATCGACCCATGACGCCGAGATCGCCGCCCTCGGCCCCTGGTTCCATAACTTGCACCTGCCAGACGGCCGCCAGACGGCACCGGACCATCCCCTCGGCGACTTTCCCTCGTTCAAGTGGCGGGACCTGTCACGGGCGCTGCCGGAGGACCTCCGCGGCTGGAGCACGCTTGACATTGGCTGCAACGCCGGCTTCTACTCGTTCCAGCTGGCTCGGCGCGGCGCGGAGGTTTTGGGCATCGACGCCGACGAGCACTATCTGCGGCAGGGCGCCTGGGCGCGAAGGCTGTACGGCCTCGACGATCGCGTCACCTTTCGGCGCATGCAGGTCTACGACCTCGCACGGAGCCGTGAGCAATTCGACCTCGTGCTGTTCATGGGCGTGCTGTACCACCTGCGCTACCCGCTGCTCGGCCTCGACATCGTGGCCGAGAAGACGAGGCGGCTGCTCGTGCTGCAGACGCTCACCGCGCCCGACGAAGCGTCCGTGCCCGCGCCTGTCGACCTGTCGATCGACGAACGCGCCCGCCTGCGAGAGCCGGGTTGGCCGAAGATAGCGTTCATCGAGCACTGCCTCGCCGGCGACCCGACGAACTGGTGGGTGCCAACGCACGCGGCCGTCGAGGCGATGGCGCGCTCAAGCGGCCTTGAAGTCGTCGCGCGGCCAGGAGACGAGCTCTACCTCTGCCGACCGGACGGGCTCGACCGCCACCGAGCGGAGCTCGATGCCGCGGCCGGTAGGTGAGCCGGCGCGTCCGAGCACTCGCGGCGGCGACCCCGCGGCTCGTCGGGTCGCCGTGGGCATTCCTGATGGCGATTTTCCTGACCGTCGCGTGGCTCGTCTGGGGGGTTGTGGTCGGCTTCAGCGACAGGTGGCTGCTCGTGCCGTCGGCGATCGCGTCCGTCGCGACCTTCGTGATCGCGTTCAGCCTTCAACACACCCAGAACCGCGACACGCGGGCGATCCAGCTCAAGCTGGATGAGATCCTCCGCGCGACCGCGAGACACGAGCTCGTGAAGGCGGAGCACCTGCCGGATGACGATCTGACGCGGATCGAGGAGGAGCTGATCCGCGCCCGTGACGAGGCGATGCCGCCCGAGCCCGGCGGCTGAAATGCCGGGCCGCGGTATCCGCGACAAGATCGGGATGGGGCGAGGCGAGCTGCCTTGTCAGGGAGCGCGCGCAGAGACTCCGATGCGGCCCATCGATCAGATATGGGGGATCGGTGTCTGCGGTCGAGGATCCGAGCGCCTCGCCTCACGAGCCGACGCCGAGGCGGTGGACGCTCCTCGGCATCGCGTCGTCCGCACATCTGGACCGCAACAGCAGGAGCCTCTCCTCGGTCATCTTCCTGAAGCTTCTTAGGGTCGCAGCGGTTCGGGCTCTCCGTGCGCGTCTCGGTTGAGCTTCCGCAGTTCGCTGCGACTCGGCTTGTCACAAAGCTGGAGTTCGACTGCACGTGCGAGCGCTCTGGAAATTGACTATGGATGAACTGCACTGCCATTGCTCCTTCGCCGACGGCGGTCCGCACAGCGCTTGGTCGAGCCGGGACTTGCGTCGCCCGCGGCGGCGCCTGTGAGGATGAAGCCCCCTGTCGTTCGTGCGACCACCTCGCCGAGCCAGTCGGTGCACGGCAGCGCGCCGAGGAAGAGGAACAAACGAGACCGGCAGGCGCTCGCCGTTTTTCAGCGTGACCGCCTCGAGTTAGCCGTCGTCGCCATGCAGGGCAGCGACTTCGCTGAGATTGCGGAACGCGACGCCGTAGCGCTCGACCTCCCGCACGAGGTAGTCCGACATAGTCTCGCGCAGATCGGCCCGGCGATGGAGCAACGTCACGAGTGCGCCGCCGCGAGCGAGCTAGACGGCAGCCTGGGCCAGCCCAGTTCCCTCCGGCGACCACGCCGACCCGTTGACGCCGCAGAGCTGCGCCTTGGGGGCCCGGCTGCGTAGAACACGCTCAATGCCCTCGGAGTCCGGGAGTTCGTCGAGGGGGAGGCGACGGTACTGCGCGCCGGTAGCGAGCAGCAGGGTGCGCGCGGCGATCTCGTGTTCTTCTTCCAAGCGCACCACGTAGCGCCCCGCGCCCGGCTCGAGTGACAACGCACGGTACGGCGTCGCGGTGCGCGCGTGGAACTCGCGCGCTTGTGTGACCGCGCGGCTCGTCCGCTCCGAGCCGGTGAACCTGCCGGGAACCCGACGTAGTTCTCGATCCGTCGGTACGCGCCCGCCTGCCCGCCGAGTGCGCTGCTTTCCACGACAAGTGTCTCGAGACCTTCCGACGCGCCGTAGACAGCTGCGGAGAGGCCGGCGGGGCCGCCGCCGACGACGGTCCACCTCCTCCCCGGGGCGCGAGGTCGCGGCCGATCCCGAGTGCGCGGGAGACCCGACCGGTCGAGGGGCCGCGCAGCGCCGTGCCGCCCGGCAGCCGCACGAGCGGCAGGCTCGTCCCGGCCAGCCCGCCAGCCCGGCCAGCCCGGCGACCAGCGCGGCCGCAACCTCGTGGTCTGCTCACTCCGTATCCCGCCAGGTGAACGGCAGGCGATTGCTCCGGGCGAACTCGACCATCCGCATCGTCGCCATGGACGAGCGCGGCCCGAGGATTTCCAAGCCGATGCGTCGAACGCCTCGTAGTGCCTCGCGCCGCGCGATGAACGATCGACAGCAGGAGGTCGCTCAGAGAAGGTTCATCTCGCCGAGGAAGCCCGATGTGCGATGGCGGACGATCTCGTGGCCGGCGCCGTCGAGAATCGCCACCTCGCCCTCGAGGATGGCGTTGAAGGGGTAGCGCCGGTCGCCGACGCGGAAGAGCACGTCGCCGACGGCTGCGGTGCGCTCTTCGCTGAGCCGGGCGAGAGTCGTCAGCTGCGCATTCCGACAACCTCGGACTCGTGCGGCCCGCCACCAGCCGAGCTTACCCGTGCGCTTCAACGTTGGGCTTGCCGGTCCCCGGAGGTTTACGGCCGTCGAGTTGCGTCTCCCGCACACGTCCTTATCGCGCCGCTCGTCGTCGCGAGCGACGCATCATGACTCGGCGGGCTGCTCCTATAGCCTTTTCTGCCTCGGTCACGAGGCTATCGACGATGTCGGCGGCGGATTCTTCCCGGGTCACAAGTCCGACTCCCTGGCCGGCCCAATGGGGGAGCGGCTCGACGTCGCCCAGCATCCGGGCGCTGGGTGTCGAGGAGGCGTAACGGTTGATCGGCGAGCCGTCGGGCCGTGACGCAGGCTCGTCGTCCTCGCCGGGCCGCGAGCCCGATGCGGGCCGGCCTGCGCGCTCCCACGCCTCGACCGTCGAGTTGCGGAGCGTGCGATGGGGTGCATCGGGCCAGCCGCGGTCGAAGAGCGTGCCGTAGAACGTATCGGCCTCGTTGGCAGCGAGTATGCGGCGCAGGTAGTCCGGGTGGATCGCGGCCTCCGGCGCGGCGAGGAAGCGCGTGCCTACCCAGGCGCCAACGGCGCCGAGCGCGAGCACGGCGGCGAGGCCTCGTCCGTCCGCGATTCCGCCGGCCGCGATGGCCGGGACCGGGGCGACCGCGTCGACGAGGCGCGGGACGAGCGCGAGCGTCGAGACGGTCCCCCACACGTGGCCGCCAGCCTCCCACCCCTGCCCCACGACCACGTCGGCGCCCGCAGCAGCGGCGGCTCGTCCCTCCTCCGCGGTACCGACCGTGACGAAAACGAGTGCGCCCGCCTCGCGCGCCTCGCCGATGACGGCGCTTGCGTCACCCCAGAAGAACGAGACGAGGCGCACGCCGGCTGCGAGCGCCGCTGCTAGCCGTTCGCGCTGGTCCCACGCGAGACCAAGGTTGACACCAAATGGACGCTCCGTTCGCTGCCGTGTTTCGTCGACGGCCGTGGTGATCTCGGCCGGCGACGTCCAGGTGAGCGGCAGCATCCCGAGCGCGCCAGCATTCGAGACGGCGGCTGCGAATGTCGGTGTTACAGCGCCGCCCATCGGCGCGAGCACGACGGGAGCCTCGATGCCGATGAGGTCGCACAGCGGCGTCCGCACCGGTCGAGTTTAGGAAGGACGTCGTCCACGATCAAGGGGAAGTTCGGAGCGCCGGGCGTGAGGATCAGGCCCGTGCACCGACGAGGTGTGGATACAGGGAACGGAACATCTGCTGGCTGCCGCGAGGGCTGTTGGGGTCGAGCGGCTCGTCGCGCGGAGTTACGCCGACTGCAAGAACGTTCGCAAGGGCGGCCCGGCGAAGACGGAGGCTTATCCGCTCGACGCAATGCCCGCAAAGGCGCAGATGAGACGCTGGCGGCGACACTTCCTCGAGCAGGCGGTGCTCGACGCGCCGCTCGAACGGATCGTGCTTGC
>JBHEMK010000080.1:0-4081 GCA_046262635.1 Gaiellaceae bacterium | reverse complement strand
CTACATCGAACTGTTCTACAACCGCCGGCGCCGACACTCAGCACTCGGCTACCAGACCCCCCAACAGCGATACTCACAGCTCACCGACCAGCAGGCACAGGCTGCCTGAAGACCACCGTCCGAAATTCAGGACTCAGCCCAAAACGGACGAGCGGCAGCTGCTCTCTCGGCAGCGAAACGCTCGATCGCCGCCAGATACGCCCGGCCGATCCCGCCCAAAAGCGCCGGCGAGGGGATCGGGAAACCACGGTCGAGCAGAAAACGCACGACCATCCCCTCGCTCATCAGCCTCGGCAGATACCCCTGCAAGAAGATCCGGTCGACTAAGCGGACCTGAAGGGTGAGACGGTCGCGCAGTAGGCTACGAATGGTTGCCACGGCAAGCCTCCTCGGCGGGTCTTGGCGGATCAGCCCCGAGGCTAACGCGGCCACCACCACGACGAGGGAGCCAAACCGGCTCCCTCCGTCTTACCCGCTCTACAGCCGAGCGAGGCCCATACCGACCCCATCCGCATACCCTCGCTCCCGCGCTGGGCGGTATGAGGCTCGCTCGCTAACGCTAGGCGCGCCGGGGAGGACCGCCCAGGGGCGTCACGCGGTGGTTGCCCAGTCACGCTTGGCGCCACGTCGAGACCCGGGCGTCAGCGCCCGACCACGCGGCGTGCCTCTTCCGCTGAGTGACGCCGTGCACCCCGTGCGACGACCGTCCGGCGGACGAGCTCCCGTAAGAGGCCGCGGGGCGGCCGCTCCCCCACGGGCGGGTACGGGGCGTAGCGGCCGCCGACGAGCGCGGCGAACTGCCCTGCTCCGGCGAGCCAGCCGAGCCCGATCAGGAGTGCGGGAAACGGGGCATAGCCGAGCGCAAAGAGCTCGGCGATGTACCAGGGGGCGTCGAGTCCGAGGCCGTAGCGGGCACCGAACGAGTAGAGCAGCAGGGCCGGGCCCAGGAAGCCGGCGAACAGCACCGCGCCGCGGAGCCAGAGGGGGCCGTGGCGTACTTGCGGCAGCCAGAGCCAGGCATGCAGCGACGGGAGGACGAAGATGAGGGCGAACGGGTTCGTCGCCACCACGAGGAGGGCCACGACGCCCACCGACAGCAGTGCGCCCACGTGTCCCGCCAGGATCTCGTCCCCTCTGATTTGCCGACGCGGGAGCAGGCGGTCGCGGGCGACGAGCCAGCCGAGCGCCATCAGCCCGAGCAGAGAGATCGCTCCGGCGGCGGGCCACCGCTGCGCTGCGGCGGAGTCGAAGGCGGGCGGCCGCGGCGCGCCACGAGGCCAGACGCCGGCGAGCGCGAACACGAGGAAGACCCCTCCGCCCCAGAGCCAGAAGCCGAGCCGGCTCCGGTAGCTCCGCAGAGCAGGTGCAATCGCAACCCGCCGGCGGCGGCAGCGGGCGAAGAGGTCGACGACGGTTGCGAAGAACGGCAGGAGCGCCGCGATCAGCACGAGCTCGATCGCCCACCCCCGCACGATCCGTGGGCCGAGGAAAACGTAGCTCGACGTCCCCTGGGCGAGGTCGAGCCCCTGGTCGAGCGAGTCGAGAGCCGTCTGCGCGCTGCGCCCGAGCTGGCCGAGTCGCTGCACGCTCAGTTGCCTCGGCGTGTCCGCGAAGGACTCCGGCGGCCGGTCGGGAGCGGTAGTCAGCGTGACAGCGGGGATGCCGCGCGCGACGAACGGCGCCTGTCCGTAGAGGCTGAACGGGAAGCCGAGGTCGATGAGCTGGCGGAGCGCGCTGGGTCTGCCCGGCGAGCGGCCGGTCTCCTGCAGGATTTGTGCCGCCGCGGTTTCGACCAGCGAGGCCGCCGGCGAGCGCGCGGTATCTCCGGCGAACTCGAGCCGGGGGGCACCCCGGGAGGCGATCGAGTCCAGGTTGAGAACGGCGACGACGCCGTTCCGGTGGGGTGATCTGGCTGCGAACTCGGCTGCGCCGAGGTTCCCGTAGGCCCCGCCGTCGGTGGAGAGGAAGACCAACGTGTACGTCGGCTGGACGCGCGCCGACGAGGCTCCCTCGTCACCGGCCGCGGCACGCGGGTTCGCGTACGCCCGCGCGAGTTCGACCAGCGCTGCCGTGCCGGAAGCGTTGTCGTTCGCACCCGGGCCGATGCCGGTGTCGTCGCGATGGGCCATCACGACGATCGAGCGATCCGAGCGGCCTCGCGCGACCGCGATGAGATTCTCGAGACGGACGGTTCCGATCCCGGGGAGGTGCGCGCTGAACGCCTCGGTCTCCGTCTGGAAGCCGTACGCGACGAGCTGATCGGAGAACCAGTGCGCCGCACCGAGCGCGCCCGCCGACCCGGGGACGCGGCTCGGATACCGGGCGGAGAGGTCCTGCGCGAGCACGAGCGCGGCATCCCTGTCGAAGGCGGGCGGCAGGTTCGGCGGCGGCAGCGCCGCAGGCCGCGCGACGCTGAACGCGGCAAGCAACAGCGGGAGCGCGACCAGCAGCCACGTGCCGCGGTAGAGACGGCCGTTGATCGGGCGCTCGAGCGAGCCCGGCCTCGGCCGACGGCGCTCCGGTCGAGGAGGGGCGGCCGCCATGGCAGGGCTATAGTAAGTGGAAGAGCGCGTCCGGCAGGCTTCCGCCCGTATGTCCGACTCCGCGACCATTCTCCTCGTCGACGACGAGGACGCCGTTCAGAGACTCCTGACCTACCCCCTCGAGCAAGAGGGGTTCCGGGTGCTGCAGGCGCGCGACGGCGAGGAGGCGCTAGCTCGGTTCAAGTCCGAGCACGTCGACCTTGTCGTGCTCGACATCATGCTTCCGAAGCTCGACGGTCTGGAGGTCTGCAAGCGTCTCCGGGCCGAGAGCACGGTGCCGATCATCATGCTGACCGCGCGGGACGACGAGCTCGACAAGGTCGTCGGCCTGGAGCTTGGAGCCGACGACTACATCACCAAGCCGTTCTCGATCCGCGAGTTCCGAAGCCGCGTGCGCGCGCTGCTCCGGCGGGCCGCCGCACCGCCGCACCTCGACGGTGACCGCGGCGATCTGCTCGCGGCCGACGGGCTGCAGATCGACCTCGCCAAGCGAACGGTCGAGGTGCGCGGCGACGCGGTGCAGCTCACCTATGTCGAGTTCGAGCTGTTGCGGACGATGGCCGCCCGGCCGGGGCGGGTCTTCACGCGCCAGATGCTGCTCGAGTCCCTCTGGGGCGACTCCGCCTACCGGGAGCCGCGCACGATCGACGTCCACGTTCGCCACCTGCGCGAGAAACTCGAGCGCGACCCGCGCGAGCCGGAGTACATCTTCACGGTGCGCGGCGTCGGCTATCGTTTCCGGGATCGGTGAGGCATGAGGGCGGGCCTCCGATAAATCCGTTCCGGAGCGTCGGCGCACGACTCAGCCTGGCGCTGGCAGTGGTTGTCGCGGCTGCCCTCGGGATCATCTACGTCGCGCTCGTGCCGACGCTCGAGCGGCGGCTCGTCGGCGCGAAGGTGGCCCAGCTCCGGCGTGCGGCCCCAGGGTTGCGCAAGCAGCTCGCGGCAGGCGAGCTGGCGCCGGACGACTTCGTCGCGAATGCCGCGGCGAGTGCCAATGCCCGCGTCGTGATCTTCGAACCGCTGAACGAGACCCCGCGCGCGCTCAGTGTCTTCGCCGACTCGCTCGGCGCCCGGAACTCCTCCGACGTCGCGAACGACCCGGTCGCCCTGGTCGTCTCGAAGAGGGGAGCTCCCCTGAGCGGGACGGTCGATCGCGGCGAGGAGCGCTACGCCGAGGCGGCCGTGCCGGTCCCTCCGGAGGGCTCGGTGCTGCTGCTGACGTCGTCGCTGCACGACACGGTGAACGAGGTGGGTCTCGTTCAGCGGCGGCTGATCTTCGCCGGTCTGATCGCCCTGATCGCCTCGGTGCTCGTCGGCTTCGGCGCAGCGTCGGTCTTCGCCCGGCGGATCCGGCGGCTTGAGCGCGCAGCCGATCGGATCGCGGGCGGCGACTTTTCGGAGCCGGTGGTGGACGTCGGCAGGGACGAGCTCGGCGAGCTCGCGCGGGCCTTCGAACGGATGCAGGGCCGCCTGGCCCAGCTCGACGACGCCCGGCGCGCCTTCATCGCGAACGCGTCGCACGAGCTGCGGACGCC
>JBHEMK010000079.1:0-25360 GCA_046262635.1 Gaiellaceae bacterium | reverse complement strand
TGGTTGGGCGGTGGCCGCTGTTCGAGCGCCCGCTGCGGGCGGTGCTCGATGGAGTGCGCGAGGTACGCGGAGAGGACGTGCTGAAGATGGCGGCGGCCGAGGATCAGCAGCCGGCCGAGGCACTCGCGGCGGACCGTCCCGACCCAGCGTCCCTTCGAGGTATGACTACCCTCGGTCGGCGATCCCGAAGCGGCGTAAGCGATTTCGCCTGCGCGAGACGTTCCGCATTGACGCCTGCCGCCTAAGGTCCGGAGGGTGAGCGACCGTCCTCTGGCTGAGTGCGTGATCTACCCGATCGACACTGTGCGCGGACTCATTCGGGCTGCTCCTACTGGCGGCGATCGCAGTGGCCGCGGCACGCACGGGTGGTTTGGCGGTTGGGTTCTCGGTGGGCTTCTCGGGGCAGTGTGCGCGATCTTCTGGTCGCTGTCACACGGCGTCCCGCGTAGTCGTTCTCGGCTGGGCCAGCGTTTCGGAGCGCACCCTGAAGGTGCTCAGTCGAGATGGAAGGTCTCGTGCCAGAGACCAACTGCGTTGTGGCCCGTACCGCCACCGCTGACGGTGCCGGCGGCGCCGATGAATCGCCCAGTGCCGCCGACTATCTGACCCACGAACGTTGCTGTTGAGCGGTGCAAATGCCCGAACGTAAACGCCTGGGTCTCGACGCTGCGAAGCGCGCCGCCAGGAAGCTGCGTCGTCACTCGCACAGATTCGATAATCCGCCAGGGATCAAGGCCGGGCCTCACGAGTTTTTGCACCGTCACCACACAGTCGAGGGCATGCCGACTGCTGCTGACGACTGCGATTTCAGTGAGCCCGTTCGGACACGCAGCCGAGGATCCGAGGGAATGGCCGAACCCTCTCAGCTCGACGGTGATGTCGTTCGAAGCGTTCGCGCCAGAGGGGAGCAGACATATCGCGAGGCTGAGTGCAGCGGCAATTGGCGCAGTTCGCACGGACCCATTCTCGCTTCCAGTGAGTCGAGAAGCAAGACGTCGCGAGGGGGCCGCGCTCTGTGAACGTCGACTGGCGCAGTGTTGCTGTAACGTCACCCGAGCTGCTGCCGAATCTCGTTCAGCCGACCTGCTTGATCGGGAGACTGGGATGGAGCGGGCCTCGGGTGAGGATGATCCTCGCCCCTGCGACAGAGACGGCCTGCGTCCCTCTACGGCCGCCCGCGCCATAGCTGAGGGTGATGCTGCGGTTGACCGTCAACGCTTCACCTCTGCGGAGGGAACCGCAGTTTCGCATCAGAAAGTTCGACTGAACCCACGCGTCCCGCCTCGCCGGTATCGCCACCGACGCGGAGTCCCGACCAATCCAAGATCGAAGTCCTGGCAGGAACAGATCGCCCTTGGGAGGAGGCGGTGCAAGGCGGACTTGCACCGCAACCCGCTCGATCACACCGGGAGAGCGTTGCGGGCCGCCGCCGCGGAGCGTGATCGTGTGCTTCGTTCGGTTGTGGACGGTGATGAGCACTGCAAAGCGCCGACCGTCAATACAGCCGACATGCATCCCCAACGGCCCGGACGGACCGTCGCCCCACAAGCCGCTGCTCGGGCCACTACTTGTCCCACCGTCCGCCGCGAAGGAGGCCTCCACCGTCTGCCCAGATGCTCCACAGCCGCTGCTGGCGACGATGACGACGAGCGCCAGTACAACCGCCCCTACGCGACCCATGGTTGACAGCCTGCCACGTGCTTATGTGCGATGTGTTGGGCCTCGCCTAGGGCGAGCGTGCGGGAATGTCCATGAACACGAACCACTAGTTCGAACGATCAAACGATCGAGCGATCGCGAGCGCCTCGACTACCTCCGCCTTCGAAGCGCGGTTGCCGACCACCACGTTCACTTGGTACGGCTTGCCATCCAGTACGATCTGCGCGACGGCGCTTCGATCATTGGAGCACTCAAGGATGGCTCGGTGGACGGTGGTCAAAGTCTTGAGCGGTGCGCGGCCCGGTGTCGGTGCTCCACCGCCAGCCGATGCGACTGACGTCCAGCCGACAAGCACGACTGCTGCCCCTGCGGCGGGAATGCGGTACGCGGCTATCTGGCATCGAGATGGCTTCGCCTGCACACCGGCTGTCCCGACGACCAGCAGTGTCCGTGGATCGGTTACCGCCCCAGCGGCGGCCGCCTGCACCTGGCGCCAACCGCTCGGAACAGTGACGCGTACGCCGCCGGCCGTAATGCCCCGCCTGCCGCCACAGCCTGAGGCGAGCGACACGATCGCCAGCGGAGTTAGTAAGGCCTGACACGAGCGCATACCCGATGATCAGGTCATAAGTAGACGCTGACTGTCGGGGTGAGGTCGACACGGGCCGCGGTTTGACAACCTCAGGATCTGTACGGAGAATAGCCTGTCAAAGAATCTCAATCTGCTGCGCAGAACATTCGCTATTCGATCCAAGGAGATACGATGCGAGTTCGCTCGAAGCTCACGGTGGTAGGCGCTCTTCTCTTGCTCGGCGGGCTCGCTGCCGTTCCACTCGCCGGCGGCGCCCGAGGGCATCACTCGACTGCGGGGGCGGATCACCGCGGGGGAACCTTCGTCATCCTGACTCCCGCGAGCCCGGCAACGATCGATCCGGGCATCGACTACGGGACTGCGTGGGCCGAGATCATCCTGTCTCACGACGGCCTCGTAGCCTTCAGGAAGGTCGGCGGAGCTGCGGGCGGGCAGATCGTTCCCGATCTCGCAGTCGCAGTCCCGAAGCCCACGGGGAACGGCAAGACGTACACGTTCAAGCTGCGCAGCGGGATCCGTTACTCGGACGGCTCTCTACTCAAGGCCCGTGACTTCAAGAACGTGTTCGAGCGAATGTTCAAAGTGCACAGCCCGGTCGCGGGCAGCTTCTACTCGACGATCGTCGGCGCCAAGGCGTGCGGCGCGACTCCTGCCACGTGCGACCTGTCGAATGGCGTCGTCACCAACGACGCCGCTGGGACGGTCGTCTTCCACCTCACCGAGCCCAGCAACGAGTTCCTCCAGCAGCTGGCGCTGCCCTTCGCATTCGCGGTCCCGTCGAGCGCACCGAACAGCGACATCGGTTCCAACCAGCTTCCCGGCACCGGTCCGTACATGTGGGCGTCGTACGCGCCCAACCGGGAGATTCGACTCGTTCGCAACCCCCACTTCAGGGTCTGGTCGGCAGCAGCGCAGCCGGACGGCTATCCGGACGAGATCGACGTCAAGATCGGCCTTGACCTCGAGGCGGCCATCACTCAGGTCGAGAACGGCCAAGCGGACTTCGTCCTTCCGGTCGGCGGCACGTTGCCTAACGACCGACTGAACGAGATCAGCACCAAGTACGCGTCGCAGACGCATGTCAACCCGGTGGCCGGAATCTTCTACATGGCCATGAACAACCGCGTCGCGCCGTTCAACAACGTCCTCGTTCGACGCGCGATCAACTACGCGACGGATCGCAACGCCATCGTCAAGATCTTCGGAGGCCCGAAGCTCGCCGTGCCAACCTGCCAGGTGCTCCCGCCCGCCTTCCCCGGCTATCGACCCTACTGCCCCTATTCGAAGGGCGGCGGAGGAACGGCGTGGAAGGCGCCCGACATGGCGAAGGCCCGGAAGCTGATCGCCCAGTCCGGCACGAAGGGACAGAGCGTGACAATCGTGAATCCGAACATCCCGCCGGGACAGGCGACGGGCCTCTACTTCAAGGATCTGCTGGCGAAGCTCGGGTACAAGACGAAGCTGAAGCTACTAGCACCGCCGGTCTCGAACCCGCTCGCCAAGAACTCCCGCAACAAGATCCAGATGACCTTCTCGATCTGGTTCCAGGACTACCCGGCGGCGTCGGACTTCCTCGCCATCCTCGCGAGCTGCAAGAGCTTTGTCCCGAACTCCGGCTCGAATCCGAACATCGAGGAGTACTGCGACAAGAAGGTCCAGACGAAGATGGATCGGGCGGCCGTCCTGGGCCGGTCGAACCCCGCTGCCGCAAACCGCCTCTGGGCGAAGATCGACAGGGACGTGACCAACGCGGCAGCCATGGACGTGCTGATCAACCCGCGAGCGGTCACCTTCGTCGGAAAGCGCCTCGGAAACTTCAAGTTCAATCCACAGTGGCAGTTCCTCGTCGACCAGGCCTGGGTGCAGTAGCGATCAGCTACCGTCGCTGAGCCGATGGCGATCGAGGCGACGACAGCCAGCGAGAACCAATCCGGCGTCGGCGAAGAGTTTCGCGGTGTTGCCGGCCAAGGCCCCTGGCGCCTTGGCTGGCGGCGCCTGCGGCGGAATCGATCGGCCATGGTGTCGCTCGCGGTGCTGATCCTGATCGCGGCGGTTTCGGTCGCGGCGCCGCTCTACGCCGACCACGTCGCCCATACCAACCCGTTCCTCTCGAACCTCAACGGAACGACGACGGTTCGGGGGAGGCGGGTCGACGTCCTCCAGCAGGGAAGCGGGCTCGGCGTGTCTCCGATCGGACCCACCTGGGACATCCACCACTTCTTCCTCGGCGCGGACGTCGACGGTCGCGACGTGGCAGCGCGCGTTCTCTACGGCGGTCGCGCCTCGCTCCTGATCGCGATCAGCGCAGCGGCCGCCTCGGCCTTCGTCGCGACGCTGCTCGGCCTGATCGCAGGGGTCTTCGGCGGCGTCGTCGACAGTATCCTCTCCCGCTCGATGGACATCGTCTGGGCGTTCCCGGTGTATCTCGTCGCGATCGCCCTCTCGGCGGTTCTCCTGACGCAGAACCTCCAGGTTGGCCCGCTGTCGGTCGCTTCGGGCAGCCTGGTCCTGCCGATCCTGATCATCGGGTTGATCTTCGTGCCCTACTTCTACCGGCCGGTTCGCGGGCAGACACTTACCGTGCGCGAACGGGACTTCGTCAAGGCCGCGGTCGCGCAAGGAGCGTCGACTTGGTGGCTGATCCGGTCGGAGGTGATGCCGAACGTCGCCCCCACCATCGTCGTCTTGCTGCCGTTGATCATCGCCATCAACTTGCTCGTCGAATCCGGGCTGTCGTTCCTCGGAATCGGCGTCCAGGCCCCGCAGGCCAGCTGGGGGTCGATCATCGGAGACGGCCAGGGATTGCTCTACACGCGGCCGTGGGTTGCGATCGCGCCGGGGCTGATGATCCTGGTCGTCGTCCTCACGCTCAACCTGCTCGGCGACGGCGTGCGTGACGCGCTCGACCCCCGCGCAAAGCTCCGGATCGGGAGCTGACGCTGGCCACCTTCGTCGTGCGCCGGCTGCTCTGGACGGTCGTCGTCCTCTTCGCGATCACCGTCCTGACCTTCCTGATCTTCTTCGCCACTCCCGGCATCGATCCCGCGGCTGCGATGGCCGGGCGCAATCCCGATCCGGCGACGGTGACCGCGATCCGGCACGACTTCGGCCTCGACCGCCCGCTCCCCGTTCGCTACGCGCTCCTGATGAAGCACCTGTTCGTCGACCGCGATCTCGTCTCGTATACGAACCGCGGAACGCGGGTGATCCCGGAGATCGTCCAGGCGGCGCCGGTCACCCTGTCGCTCGTCTTCGGCGCGGCGCTGATCTGGGTCGTCGTCAGCATCTCCGTCGCGCTCATCGCGGTCCTGCTCAAGGGCACGATCCTGGACCCGCTGATCATGGGGATCGCCCTCCTCGGGATCTCGATTCCGGTGTTCTGGCTCGGCGAGGTGATCAACCTCGTCACCCAGAGCCGCTTCCACGACTTCGTCCTGTTTCGGTGGATCCCGCCGCTCGGCTACTCGCCGCTGACCCAGGATCCCGGGCTCTGGTTCAAGCACATGATCATCCCGTGGCTGGTGCTCTCGTTCGGCTTTATCGGCCTCTACAGCCGCGTGCTCCGTTCCAGCCTGCTCGACGTCCAGAACGAGGACTTTGTCCGCACCGCCCGCGCCAAGGGCCTCTCCGAGCGGCGCGTGATGATCCGTCACGTGCTGCGCATGTCGATGATCTCGTTCCTGAGCCTCTTCGGTCTCGACTTCGGCTCGCTCGTGGGCGGCGGCGCCGTGCTCGTCGAGGTCGTCTTCGGGCTGCCGGGAGTCGGCATGCTGATCTTCCAGTCCGCCTCCGGCCTCGACCTGCCCGTGATCATGGCGACAGTCGTCTACGGCGCGTTCTTCATCATCATCGCGAACCTGCTCGTCGACCTCGGCTACGCGGGCCTCGAGCCACGCGTGCGCCTCGCATGAGTACGTGCTGACGATGAGCGACCCGCTGTTCGAGATCCGGGATCTCAAGGTCTCGTTCCGAACCGAAGGCGGCCTGGTCCGCGCGGTGGACGGCGTGTCCTTCACCGTGAACATGGGTGACGTCCTCGGCATCGTCGGGGAATCGGGGTCTGGAAAGAGCGTGACCATGTTGTCGGTGATGGGACTACTGAACGATCCCAACGCGAGCGTCGAGGGTGAGGTGATCTACAAGGGACGCGACCTCACCGGGCTTTCTCAGAAGGAGCTGCGCCGTCTGCGCGGCGCCGAGATCGCGATGATCTTCCAGGACCCGATGACCTCATTGACGCCGGTGTACCGAATCGGCTGGCAGATCGCAGAACAGATCCGCACACACCAGGGTCTCTCGAGTCGCGACGCACGAAAGCGGGCAGCCGAGCTGCTCGACGCCGTAGGGATCCCGAACTCCGAGGCGCGCGCAAAGGACTTCCCCCACCAATTCTCGGGCGGCATGCGCCAGCGAGTGATGATCGCGATGGCACTCTCCTGCAATCCCGACCTGCTGATCGCCGACGAGCCGACGACCGCTCTCGACGTCACCGTCCAGGCACAGATCCTCGACCTGATCAAGCGCCTGAGGGAGGACTTCGGCTCCGCGGTGATTCTGATCACGCACGACATGGGCGTGATCGCCGAGGTCGCCGACCGGATCGTCGTCATGTACGCGGGGCGTGCGGTCGAGCTCGGCGACAAGCGCGCCGTCCTGAAGGATCCGCAGCACCCGTACACCTGGGGATTGCTCGGATCGACGGTGAGACTCGATCGCCCGAAGCCGAAGATGCTTCCGACGATTCCCGGCACGCCGCCCTCTCTCCTGCACCTGCCGGTCGGCTGCAACTTCGCTCCGCGCTGCGCGCACCGTTTCGAGAAGTGCGTGGAGGATCCACGGCTCATGGACAAGCTCGGCAACGGGCATCTCGACGCATGCCATCTGAGCGTGGAGGAGAAGCGAACGCGTCGCGACACCAGCCTGCACCCCGAGTTGCGGCAGTCCGCATGAGCGCCGAGCCCACGCCGCTGCTCGTCGTCGACCGCGTCAAGAAGTACTTCCCGATCAGGGCGGGCCTCGTCCCGCACGACACCGGCCGCGTACACGCCGTGGACGACGTCAGCTTCGACGTGCAGCGGGGCGAGACGCTCGGAGTGGTCGGTGAGTCGGGCTGCGGGAAGTCCACGCTCGGCGAGTGCATCGTTCGCCTCCACGACCTGACCGGCGGACGCATCGCGTTCGAGGGCCGAGACATCTCCCGGCTCTCGCGTCGCGCGCTGAGGCCGTTCCGCCGCGAGATGCAGATCATCTTTCAGGATCCCTACTCGTCGCTGAACCCGCGCAAGCGGGTCGGCACCATCGTGGGCGATCCGCTACGGATCCATGGAATTAGCGACGGAAAGGGAATCCGGCGCCGGGTCGGAGAGCTTCTCGAGCTCGTCGGGCTCTCGCCCGAGCACCTCAACCGCTACCCGCACGAGTTCTCCGGCGGGCAACGGCAGCGCATCGGTGTCGCGCGCGCGCTTGCGCTCTCGCCGAAGCTGATCGTCGCCGACGAGCCCGTGTCCGCGCTCGACAACTCGATCCAGGCGCAGATCGTCAACCTCCTCGCCGCGCTGCAGGAGGAGCTGGGCCTGACCTACGTCTTCATCGCCCACGACCTCGGCGTCATCCGGCACGTCTCCGACCGGATCGCCGTCATGTACCTCGGCAAGATCGTCGAGCTCTCTCCGGCGGACGAGCTCTACGCGCGACCGATTCATCCGTACACGGAGGCGCTGCTCTCCGCCGTCCCGATCGCCGATCCCGACGCTGATCGCCGGGAGCGCATCGTGCTCACAGGCGACGTACCAAGCCCGGTGACGCCGCCGTCCGGTTGCCGCTTCAATCCCCGATGCCGCTACGCGACCGAGATCTGCGCGATCGAGGAGCCGGCCCTCGTCAACTACGGCGGCGGGCACCTCGCCGCCTGCCACCACCCCCTCAACCAGGCCGCCACGAGCTCGTGACGGCCGGGCCCACGGCTGACAAGGCGGAGCGCATCCATCACCTCGTCATTGGGGCTCGCCGAGGTGCTGCTTGAACCAGCCGAGCGTGCGCGCGAGGAAGTCGTGGCGATGCTCCGGAAGACCCTGGGCGAAGAACATGTGCGAGGCCTCGGGATACCGCACGAACTCGACCTCGCATCCGGCCTTCCGCAGCGCGACGAACATCTGCTCGCTCTGGCCGATAGGGCAGCGGTGATCCGCTTCGCCGTGGAAGATCAGCGTCGGGGTGCGCGTGCGGTGGGCGAAGGTCGAGGGTGAGTGGCTTGCGTACCACTCCGGCTCGGCGTGCGGCGGGCCGCCGCCGTGATGCTCGAGCCCGTTGAACGCCACGTCGCTCGTCCCCCAGTCGGACTCGAGGTCGAAAATCGGCGATCCGCAGACGGCGGCAGCGAAGCGGTCCGACTGCCCGATCGCCCACGCCGTCATGTAGCCGCCGTAACTGATGCCGAAGATCCCCGTCCGTTCGGCGTCGGCGTAGGGACGCTCGAGCACCGAGTCGAGGACGGCGAGCAGGTCGCGGTAGTCGCCGTGTCCCCAGTCGCGGACGACCTGTTGGGCGAAGTGTCTTCCGTACGACGTCGAGCCGCGAGGGTTCGCGAAAACCACGAGGAAGCCGTTCGTCGCGAAGCACTGCTCGTGGGCGAGGAAGCCGTAGCCGTAGTTGGCGCTGGGCCCGCCGTGGACGTCGAGTACGACCGGATAGCGGCGCCCGGGGTCGAAGTCGGGCGGCTTGAGCAGCCAGGCGTCGATCGTGAACTCGTCGCTTGGTACGTCGAGCTTCTCCCAGAGAGCGGGTGGCCGCTCGCCGAGAACCGCCGTGTTGAGTGACGTGATCGTTCGCGCGGTTACGGTCTCGCGGTCGAAGACACGAAGCTCGCCGACCGTCTCGAGGGTCGAGTGCGACTGGACGACGTATCTGCCCGATCGATCGCAGCTCAGTCCGGCATTACGCGAGAGGGATCGCTCAACCTGCTCCACGGCTCCGGTCTCGATGTCGACCGTCTCGAGCGCGCTCGCACCTGCGTCGAACGCGTGGACGAGGGCGCGCCGCTCGTCGAGCCACAGCGGCCGGGCCGGGTCGGGCGACGACCGCAGGCCCGTTGTCGCCCGCTCCGTCGAGCCGGTTGCACGGTCGTGGACGAAGTAGTCGGGTTGCTGCGTATGGTCGGGATCGGCGGCGAACAGGATGCGCTCGCCGTCCGGCGCCCAAGTCCAGTGCACGACCGACCCGCCAACCTCGATCTCCTCGCTCTCACCCGAGTCTGGGTCGACGAGCAGGAGCCGATCGCCCTGACGGTCGGCCAGCCGCTGGCGCATGCCGAGCCAGCGGCCGTCCGGCGACCACTCGGGTGCGTCGTGGTCGAGCAGCGCCGACGTGACGCGGCGGCTCGCGGCCGCCGGTGACACGGCGACGACGTAGACGTGCAGGCGCCGGTCTCCGAGATAGCCGCGCCCGTCCTCCTTGTAGTCGAGCCGGCGCGTCACGCGAACCTTCGGCGCGGCGCCCTGCGGCTCGGGAAGCTCATCGGGGTTCTCGGGATCGAAGAGCGTGGTGTACGCGAGACGGCGTCCGTCCGGCGACCACTCGAGCTCGCCGATCCTCTGCGCGTGCGCGGCGATCTCGCGCATATTCGCCCCGTCGGAGTCGACGACGGCGAGAAGACTCTGTGCGCCCTCGCTCGCCGTGAAGGCGGCCTGCGCTCCGTCGGGAGACCAGCGTCCGCCGCTTGCGCGTGGAGCGCCATCGGAGAAGGGTCGCGCGTCGGATCCGTCCACTCCGCAGATCCACAGTCCGTGACGGTGGCTGCCGGGCTGATCGAGCGTGTAGAGCACGCGGTCGCCGCCCGGCGAGATCTGCGGGTCGGCGGCGCGAGCGAGTCCGAAGGTCAGGTTCTCCGGAGTGAGCGGCCGGCCGGTGCTCATGCCGCTGCCGCGGGACGGCCGAGATCGAAGACCGGCCGCGCCTCGCCGACCCGATCGCCGGCAATCGTCTCGATCGCCGGGCGCGCGTAGGTGGCGAGCGTGGTCACACTCGACTCGTCGAGCACCCCGAGCTGGCGCAGCACCTCGACCGCGACGAGCCCCGCAGGCCGAACCGGCGGAGCAGCTCCTGCACCATCCTCGATCTTCACGGCGAGACCCCGGCCGCCGCGGAGACCGACGCACTGCACGCCGGCGGCGCCGCCCTTGGAGAGCAAGGCCCCCGCGCCGATGTTCATCAGGTCGGTGTCGAGCCGCTCTTTGCCGGCGACGAGGTAGGGGTGCGCCGTCATCGCCTCTCGCACGGCGAGTGCAGCTGAGTCGTCGGCCTGCTCGTCCATCAACCGCGCGAACGCCAGCGCGAGGTGATAGATGCTCGTGCCGTAGCAGGGTACGCCGCAGCCGTCGACGCCGATCGCGATCTCGGCGACGTCGAGTCCGGTGAACCGCCCGATCGTCGCGAGAATCTCGCGCTGGACGGGATGGTCCGGCTCGCTGTACCCGTCGATCTCGGCCCCGAGCCGGCCGGCGACCGCGAGCATGCCGATGTGCTTGCCGGAGCAGTTATTGTGCAGCGCGGTCGGCGGCGTGCCGCTGCGCGCCAAGGCCTCCGCGGAGGCGGGATCGAGTGGCGGATGCGCGCCGCACGCAAGGTCGTCGAGCGAGTGGCCGGTGCGGGCGAGCAGCGTCTCCGCCCGCTCGACGTGCACCGGCTCGCCGTTGTGCGAAGCGGCGGTGAGGGCCACGTCCTCGGGCGAGAAAGCGAACTGCTCGGCCGCCCCGCTGGAGACGACCGGCATCGCCTGGAACGGCTTCGCCGCCGAGCGCCAGTAGGTGATCTTCCCGAGTGGATCGCCAGCCGACGCCAGGAGCTCGCCGCTCGCGCTCACCAGAGCGACGTCGCCGCGGTGGATCGCCTCCACGAGCCCGCCACGGAGAATCTCGACGAGCGGCTGGCTCACCCGTGGGTCATTGCGCCGTCGCTCGCGGAACCGACGAGTGCCACGTACTTCGCGAAGACCCCGCGGGCATAGAGCGTCTCGCGCGGCACCCACCCGCTCAGGCGCTCGGAGAGATCCACCGCCTCTACCTCGAGCCTCCGCGTCTCCACGTCGATCCGGATCATGTCGCCGTCGCGGAGTCCGGCGATCGGTCCGCCGACGGCGGACTCGGGGGCGACGTGCCCGACCATCAGGCCGTTCGTCGCACCGCTGAACCGGCCGTCTGTGACGAGAGCGACCGAATGACCGAGTCCTTCGCCGATGATCGCGCCCGTCACCGCGAGCATCTCGCGCATCCCAGGTCCGCCGCGCGGCCCTTCGTTGCGAATGACGACGACGTCGCCGGCGGTGACGCCCCCTGAGATGACGGCGTCGTAGGCATCCTCCTCACGCTCGAACACCCGTGCAGGCCCGTGATGAGACGCAAGCGTATGCGCGGTGATCTTGACGACGGCACCTTCGGGGGCCAGGTTCCCGCGCAGGATCACGAGCCCGCCCTCCGACGCCAGCGGACGGTCGAGGGGGACGACGACGTCCTGGCCCGGCGTCTCCGCGATGTCCGCGACCTCCTCGGCAAGTGACCTGCCGGTGATCGTGAGCGCCGAGCCGTCCGCGAAGCCACCGTCGACGAGTCGCTGCAGCACCAGGCCGATCCCGCCGGCGGCGTGCAGGTCCGCCGACACATACCTCCCACCGGGAAGCAGGTCGCAGAGCAGCGGCGTGCGGCGGCTGATGCGGTCGATGTCGTCGAGGTGCAGATCGACTCCCACCTCGCGCGCGAGCGCCAGCAGGTGCAGCACGGCGTTGGTCGAGCCTCCACTCGCAGCCACCGCGGCGATGGCGTTGTCGAACGCGGCACGCGTGAGGATGTGGCTCGGGCGCAGGTCGTTCTCGAGCGCCGCCATGACGATCTCCCCCGTCCGCGTCGCCACGCTCGGTTTCGCGGGATCAAGCGCGGGGCTCGAGTTGAAGCCGACCGGGGAGAGACCGAGCGCCTCCATCACCATCGACATGGTGTTCGCGGTGAACTGTCCGCCGCAGCATCCTGCGCCCGGGCATGCGACCTGCTCGAGCTCCTCGAGATCCTCCTCGGTCATCGTCCCCGCCGCGACCGCCCCGATCGCCTCGAAGACCTCGCCCATCGCGACGTCACGACCGCGGAAGCGACCGGGCAGGATCGATCCGCTGTAGAGGACGATCCCGGGACGATCGAGGCGGGCCAGCGCCATCGCTGCGGCCGGGACGGTCTTATCGCAGCCGACGATGCACGCGACCGCGTCGAACATGTGACCCCGCGCCACGAGCTCGATCGAGTCGGCGATCAGCTCGCGGCTGACCAGAGACGCCTTCATCCCCTCGGTGCCCATCGTGACACCGTCCGAGATCGCGATCGTGTTCATCTCCATCGGCGTTCCACCGGCGGCACGGACACCCTCCTTGACGCGCTTGGCAAGATCGCGGTGATTGAGATTGCACGGCATCGTCTCGATCCAGGCGTGCGAGACCCCGACGATCGGCTGCCTGAGGTCTTCGGGCGAGAAGCCGGTGCCGTACAGGTAGGCACGCGCCGCCGCACGGCTCCGGCCGTCGTACATCGCTCTGCTGTGCAGGCGACGTTCAGTAGATGCGGGCAAGGAGGCCTCCGTCCACGACGATGTCGATACCGGTCAGGTACATCGCCTCGTCCGATGCGAGGAAGAGCGCGACGTTTGCGATGTCGAGCGGGGATGCGAAGCGGCGCAACGGATACCGGTCGGTGATCTCCTTGCGCGCGGCTTCAGGGTCGGGCTGGTGCTCGAAGAACTCTTCGTTCATCTCCGTGGAGACGTCGCCCGGGCAGATGGTGTTGCAGCGGATGTTCTCCGGTCCGTGGGCGGTCGCGACCGAACGGCAGAGGGCCCGCAGGCCGCCCTTCTGAGCTCCGTAGGCCGGCAGGTCGGGATCGCCGACGATCCCGAGCAACGACGAGGTCATGATGATCGAGCCGCCGCCGCGAGCGCGCAGCGCCGGCAGTGCCGCGCGGATGCCGAGGTACACGCCCCGGAGATTCGTCGCGTGGAGCCAGTCCCACCTCTCGGTCCCGGTCTCCTCGAGGCTGCCGAGAAATTGGACGGCCGCGTTCGCGTGGAAGACGTCGAGACCGCCGAAGCGCGCGAGGGCCTCGTCGACGATCCGCTCGTTTCCCTCCTCCGTCGAGACGTCCGCAGCGAGCGCGAGCGCTTGCCCGCCCGCTGCCGAGATCGCGTCCGAGGTGCCCCTCGCCCCGTCCTCGTCGATGTCCACGCAGGCGACCGAGGCGCCTTCCTCGGCGAAGCGCCGTGCCGTGGCCGCCCCGATACCTCGTCCGGCGCCGGTGACGATCGCGACCTTTCCGTCGAGCCGCGCCAAAAGCGTCAGCCGGTACCGAGCGCGTCGGCGGTTGTCGCGCATGCGGCATGCACCGCCGCCTGCATCCGAGCTCGCTCGTCCTCGCCGTGCTCTACGGAGAGATAGAGGAGACCGCGCGGGATGACGTGGATACCCTCGCCGAGCAGAGTCTGCGCGAATCCTCGGTATGCGTCACCGTCCGCGGCGAGAGTGTCGGCGTAGGTCGTCACCGGCCCGTCGCTCCAGAATGCGTGCGCTGCCGCGCCGACCTGGTTGACGACGAGCGGGATCCCGTGCTCCTGCGCCTCCGACCGCAATGTCTCCGCGAGCGCCGCGCCCTCCCGCTCGAGCTGCGGATAGAGCTCGGATGCGCGCGCCTCGAGCTCGCCGATCGCGGCGAGCGCCGCGGCCGCACAGACCGGATTCGCGTTGGTCGTGCCCACGTGTGCGACCTGGCCGGACGCAGCGACGTCCATCACGGCCGCGGAGCCGCAGACGGCGCTGATCGGCATGCCGCCGCCGAGCGCCTTACCGAGGACGGCGAGGTCGGGGGCGACGCCGAGCCGCTCCTGCGCCCCACCTAGCGCGAGCCTGAAGCCCGTGATCACCTCGTCGAAAATCAGCACTGTCCCGGTCTTTCGAGTCAACTCACGGACTGCCTCGAGATACCCAGGATCGCAGACGAGGCAGCCGCCGTTGACCGCGATCGCCTCCATGATCACCGCGGCCACGTCGTTGCCGGCGAGCTCGGCCTCCAGCGCGGCGACGTCGTTCCAGGCGCACACCGTCACCGACCCGGAGGCGAGCGGATCTTGGCCCGCGGTGGCCGGGCGCGCGTCCGCCCGCCCAGGGTTGCCGACGGCTAGCGGATCGAGCCACCCATGGAAATGGCCCAGGAACTTAACGACGCGGTTCCGCCCCGTCGCTGCGCGGGCGATCCTCAGAGCTGCGTGCACCGCTTCGCTGCCGCTGTTCGAGAATACGCAGAGCTCGGCACAGGGGACAGTCCGGCAGACCGCCTCCGCCAGCTCGGCCTCGAGCGGGTGCGAAGCTCCGAATCCGACCCCAAGCTCGAGCTGTCGCCTGATCGCTTCGAGCACGGGCTCGCAGGAGTGGCCGAGCAGCATCGGGCCGAACGCGAGCGCGTAGTCGACGTACTCGTTGCCGTCGATGTCCGTCAGGTGTGCGCGGTGCGCGCGCGCGAAGGTGATCGGAACCGGCAGCTGCGGGGCACGGAACGCGCTGGCCACCCCACCTGCGAGCGTGCGCCGCGCCCGCTCGTGGCCCTCGCGGGACCGCCGGTACCGTTCGTCCGTCTCCCCGCACGGCTGGACGCGCGTGTCCTCTACTTTCACGTGGCCATCTCCCGGTCGAACCTGCCTGGGATGTTAAGATCGCGCTCGCGCGCGGTCAAGAATGACTATCCACGATACAGAATCCACCCTCTGCGCACAGGTTCCGGGG
Organism: Gaiellaceae bacterium; assembly: GCA_046262635.1. Lineage (GTDB taxonomy): Bacteria > Actinomycetota > Thermoleophilia > Gaiellales > Gaiellaceae > JBHEMK01. The sequence continues at coordinate 10,310 of JBHEMK010000079.1, read as the reverse complement.
AACTGTGGCCCGGCCACGCGATCGTGCGCGATCCGCAACGCCGCCGCACCCTCAGTAAGCGGCGATCGAAGCGGTTCGAGGTGAACCTGGTCGATCACGAGACGCCGCACCGCGCCGCGTGAACTTCACAGCGGCCGCTGAGGCCCTTCTGCGCCTTCGCCGTCCGGGCGATGTGCAGGTGTCGCCCGACGGAGAGCGGGTGGCGTTCACCGTGGCGCAGGGCTGGTCGCGACCTCACCGTCTTCCCGAGAGCCGCATCTGGGTCGCGGCAGACGGCGCGGCGACGGAAGTGACGTCCGGGCCAGGCGCCGACAGACTCCCGCGCTGGTCAGCCGACGGGCGTTCGCTCGCGTACGTCTCCGATCGCGACGCGCGCGGCCGCACGACGGTCTCCCTCCTCGGCTCGGACGCGCCGCTCGCGGATCTGGCCGGCTCGGTGGAGGCGCTGCACTGGCTGCCCGGCGGCGAGGATCTGCTGCTGATCGTGTCCGACCCGGACGGCTCGCCGGAGGGGAACGACCCGCGCGTGCTGCAGCCCTCTGGCGCACACCGGCGCCTGCTTAGCCTCGACGCGCTGACCGGGGCCGCCGCCGAGCTCGGCCCCGAGGACATCACGATCTGGGAGCTGGGCGAGGGCTCCGACGGCCGCGCCGTCGCGATCGTGTCCGAGGATCCCTCGGAAAGCGGCTGGTACTCGGCCTGGCTGGCCCTCCTCGACCTCGAGACCCGTACCGCAACCGCCATCCACCGGCCGACGTGGCAGATCTCGACTCCGCGCATCTCGCCCGATGGCGCCTCCGTGGCCTTCGTCGAGGGCATCTGCAGCGACCGCGGCGTGCTCGCGGGCATGGTGTCGATCGCGCCGCTCGAGCGGGGCTCCGTCCGCACGTTCCCGCTGGAGCTCGACGTCTCGGACCTCCTGTGGCTCGACCCGACTTCGCTCCTCTGCGCCGGCTGGCGCGGCATGGGTTCGGTCTGCGGCGTGCTTTCGGTGGACGGCTCCTGGGACGAGCTCTGGGCAGGGGAGTCGACGCTCGGGCAGGGCGGCCGACCGGCGATTTCGGCGAGCACCGACGGTACGACGATCGCGGCGATCAAACAAAGCCTCGCGGAGCCGGCCGAGGCGACCGCCCTCGATACCGGACGGCTCGGCGCGGGCTGGAGGCCGCTCTCGCGCCTGAACGCCGAGCCGGCCGCCGAGCTCGTCCTGCCGCAGTGGCGCACGCTCTGCTGGCGAGCGCCGGATGGGCTGGAGATCGCGGGCCTGCTGGCGCTGCCGCGCGCACCTCTCCCCGGCCCGCTTCCTCTGGTCGTGCTCGTGCACGGCGGCCCGACAGGCGTCTGGAGCTTCCAGTTTGCACAGCTCCCCGTGCTCCTCGCCACCGCCGGATACGCAGTGTTGCTTCCCAACCCGCGCGGGAGCACGGGTCGCGGCCAGGAGTTCGCCCGGGCGACGATCGGGGATCTCGGCGGCGCCGAGCTCGGCGACATCCTCGCCGGCGTCGACGCGTGTGTCGCGGCCGGCGTCGCCGACGGCGACCGGGTCGGCATCGCCGGCGGAAGCCACGGGGGTTACATGGCCGCCTGGGCCGTCACACAGACGGAGCGCTTCGCCGCCGCGGTTCCCTGGGCGTGCGTCTCCGACCTGCTCAGTGCGCACTACGGCTCGAACATCGCGGGGCTCGACGACGTCTTCATGGGCACGCGCCCCCACCAGTCGGCGTTGCTCTACGTCGAACGCTCACCTGTCGTCTACGCACATCGCTGCGCGACTCCGACGTTGATCGTGCACGGCGAGGACGACCCTTTCTGCCCCGTCGGCCAGGCCCACGAGCTCTACGAGGCGCTCGTCGCCGCGGGCGTCGAGACGGAGCTCGTGGTGTACCCGCGCGAGGGACACGGGTGGAACGAGCGCGACCACGTCCTCGACTTCTGGCGGCGGACATGCGCTTGGCTCGACCGGCATCTGGCTGCTTGACAGGGAGAGGCCGGCAAGAGAGACTCGTCCAGAACGTCGATCTGTCAGGCAGAACATACGGAGGACTATTGCGTCGGCAGCGGACGGCTGCGGGACTGGCGGTTTTCGCTCTCTGCTCTGTGACGGCGGCGCTCGCCGCAGCGCCGGCTGCAGATCACCGCGGCGGAACGTTGACGCTCCTGGTCACGGAAAACCCGGGCAGCGTCGATCCGGCCATCAATTACGGCTCCGCGTGGTTGCAGCTGAACATCACGAACGACGGTCTGCTCGCGTTCCGGAAGGTCGGAGGCGCGGCGGGTAACGAGCTCGTTCCCGATCTCGCGACGTCGATCCCGAAGCCGAGCGGCGGCGGTACGACCTACACGTTCAAGGTCCGGCGGGGCATCAAGTACTCGACCGGGGCGACGCTCAAGCCCAGCGACTTCCGGCATGCGTTCGAGCGCATGTTCGAGGTGCGCGGGCCCACAACGGGAGCCTTCTACGCGGGGATCGTCGGCGCGCCTCCGTGCCTCGTGAAGCCGACCTGCAACCTTTCCAAGGGCGTCGTGGCCGACGACGCTGCCGGGACGGTCAGGTTTCGGCTCGTCTGCCCCGATCCGGAGTTTCTTCTCAAGCTTGCCCTGCCGTTCGCATCCGCCGTGCCTCCTTCTGCGCCGGCCAGGGACGTGGGCCCGAAGGCGCTCCCCGGCACGGGTCCGTACAAGTGGGAGTCCTACGCGCCCAATCGCCTGATTAGGCTCGTGCGCAATCCGTTCTTCAAGGAGTGGTCGCACGAGGCGCAGCCCGACGGCTATCCCGACGTCATCCTGATACGCCTCGGTCTGCCGATCGAGGGCGAGATCACGCAGGTCGAAAACGGTCAGGCCGACGGCGTGCTCGCGCCGTCGCTGCCAACCGACCGCCTGAACGAGATCAGCAGCAAGTACCCCGCACAGACTCATGTCGACGCACAAACGGCAATCAACTTCGTCGCACTCAACACACGCGTTCCCCCGTTCGACAACGTCCTCGTCCGTCGAGCCGTGAACTACGCCGCCGACCGGAACGCGTTCGTCAAGATCTACGGTGGCTCGAAACTCGCCGTGACGACGTGTCAGGTGTTGCCGCCAGGCTTCCCGGGATACAAGCCGTACTGTCCGTACTCGAAGGGCGGCGGGGGGACCCGTTGGGTCGCCCCCGACGTTGCGAAGGCGAAGGCGCTCATTGCGAAGTCGCGGACCAAAGGACAGAAGGTTGTCGCGGTTCTGCCCGCCTTCCCGGCCGCCCGCTCTGTCGGGCTCTACCTCGTCGACCTGTTGAACTCGCTCGGCTATCGGGCGTCGCTCAAGCTGCTCTCGCCACCGATTGCCGGCCCGCTCGTGGCGAACTCGAGGAACAAGGTTCAGCTGACGATCGGAAACTGGTCCCAGGACTACCCCGCAGCTTCGGACTTCCTGAACACGCTCGTGAGCTGCCGCGGGTTCCATCCCAACACCGACGCGAACTTGAACGTGTCCGAGTTCTGTGACCGGAAGATTCAGCGGCTAACCGACCGTGCGCTGGCACTCGGCGTGCAGAACCCCGCGGCGGCCAACCGCCTGTGGGCGCAGGTCGACCGAGCGGTCACCGACCAGGCCCCGCTGCTCGTGATGAACAACCCGCGGGCCGTCAACTTCGTCTCGAAGCGCGTCAGGAACTACCAGTACAACAAGCTCTGGTACTGGCTCGTCGACCAGTCCTGGGTGCGTTAGAGCACCTCCGCCGCAAGATCGGCAAGGAGCCTGCCCGTGAGCGGCGCGAACTTGAAGCCGCGCCCGCTGCACGCGGACCCGACGACCACGCGCCCGTGGCGCTCGAGCACGAAGCGCTCGTCGTCGGTGCTCGTGTACAGGCAGGTCTCCACGCAGGCGGGCGGCGTGTCGACGATCGGCAGGCGCTCGATCGCCCACCGCACTGCGGCGGCCAGCGCATCGCCGTCAGGCACCCCCGGCTCGTCCGGATCCGTCCGGTTCGCCGTCTCGACGGCAGCCTTCACCCCGAGCTCCGGTGCCTGAAGGGCGTAGCGCAGGCATTCGCCGCGCACCCCCTCCACGAGGGTCGGGAAGGCGACTCCGGTGTGCACACGGAAGTAGGCGATGGTCTGCCTCGTGGCGAGCAGCGGCGCAGCGATCCCAATCGTCTCGAGCAGCCCCTTGCTCCATGCGCCGGCCGTGACGACGACGGCATCCGCGGCGTAGCTGCCCCTCGACGTCCCGACAGTCACGCCGGCACCGTCGCTCGCGACCGTGCGCACCGCCGTCTCCTCGACGATCCGTGTCCCGTGGGCGCGCGCGGAAGCCGCGAGCGCCGCGAGCGCGCGCTCGGCCAGGACGATGCCGCCGTCCGGCTGGTAGAGGCCGAGCAGGCTCCCTCCGGTGCGGATGCCGAATGCCCGCTCGAGACGGTCGGCGTCGGCGAGCTCGTACGGAACACTGCATGCTGAAAGCGAATTCTCGTACGGCGAAAGATCGTCACCGAGCTGGACGTCCCCCGTGATCTGCAGCAGCGGCGTGCGCGCCTCCGTCTCCAGCTCCCGCCAGAGCGCGAGTGCGCGCTGGGCGTTGCGCACGTCGTGCGGGTCGTCGTGCGCGAGCCGGAAGATCCGCGACGTGCCGTGGCTGGAGCCTCGCGCGTGGCCGAGGCGGAACTGCTCGAACACCACGACCGACCGGCCGTCCCGAGCGAGCGCGCGGGCGGTCGCCAGGCCGGCCATCCCGGCGCCGACGACGACCACATCGGCGACGTCGTCCAGCGTCAGGCGAGCTGCGTCGCTGCTTCGTCTGCGACGCGCCGCAGCACGGCCGCGACCCGCGGCACGTCGGCCTCGGTGAGCCGCGAGAGCGGCGCCGAGAGGGCGATCGCCGCACGAGCCTCCCCGAACGTGTCACGCACGACAACGGCGACCGCGGCGACGTCAGGCTCGCTCTCGCCGCGGTTCGTGCCGTAGCCGTCCTTGCGCACGCGCTCGAGCTCCTTGAAGAGATCCCCGCGACGCGTCGTCGCCCGCGGCGTGGGCCCGGGCAGCTTCTCGGACGGATACAGGCTGCGCAGCCGCTGCTCGGTCAGCTCCGCCAGCAGCACCTTGCCGCCCGAGGTCGTATGGGCGGGATAGCTCCGACCGATCCGGGAGCTTGTGCGCAGCGCCTGACTGCTCTCGACGCTGTCGATGAAGAGCACGTCGGCGCCTTGGAGGATCATCAGCTGCGTCGTCTCCCCGAGCTCGGCACTCAGTTTCGCGAGGTAGGGGCGCAGGTGCCCGCGGATGTCCATCTCCCGCACGACCGAGAGACCGATGTCGATGAGCGCCGGGCCCGCCATGTAAGCCTTCGTCTCGGGATCCTGCTGCACCAGCCCGTGGTACTGGAGCATGGCCAGCAGCCTGTGCGCGGTCGAACGCACGACGCCGAGCGACTCGCTCGCCTCGGCCACTCGGATCAGCGGACGCTCGCGGAACATCAGCACGAGCTTGAGGGCGTTGTCGACGGAGCTGATCGGATAGCGGGGCTCGCCCGACGCGGCCGCTTCGTCATTGGCAGTGGCACTCGTCTGCTTCCTCTGGTGCTTCTTTCCGCTCCGCGCACGTGCCTTGTGCATGGCAGCATCCTAACCGGCGGGCTGGGCGGTGTCGGCGTGCGCGCTCAGCCACCCGCTCTCGGAGCGCGGTACCGACTCGACAAGACGCGCGGTGTAGGCGTGCCCCGGACGATCCAGCACGGTTTCGACCGGTCTTCCTCGACGATCGACCCGCGATAGAGGACGTAGACGCGCTCGACGACCTGACGAACGACGGCGAGATCGTGGGTGATGAAGAGATAGCTCATTCCGAGCTCCTCACGGAGAGATTGAAGAGCTGGGCTGGACAGAGACGTCGAGCGCGGAGACTGGCTCGTCGCAGCCGATGATTTTCGGCTTGAGCGCGAGCGCACGCGCTATCGCCACGCGCTGCCGCTCCCAAGCTGGCGCGCGCGAGCAGAGCGCTCGCCGTCTCGCTGGTGTGCCAGGCGCGCGGATCCTCCAGGGCGATCACCTCACGCAGAGCCGAGCCGACCTTGCGGCCCGGGTTCAGCGAGGAGTACGGATCCTGGACGACGATCTGGATCGTCCGCCTGAGCTTCCGTCCCGCCGCGGCGTCGAGCGCCGAGTAGTCGTCGGCCCGGACGCGATCGATTACGATCTCGCCGCTCGTTGGGCGCTCGAGCCCGAGGAGGCAGCGTTCCAGCGTCGTCTTTCCCGAGCCCGACTCGCCCACGAGCGCGACGCTCTCGCCCGCGCCGATCTCGTAGGGAGACGCCCGAGACCGCGTCGACCGCCGTCCCGCCGCTTCCAAAGACCTTCCGCACCTCGCGCACGAGGAACGAGGGGCTCGCCTGGCCCCGTCTCGCCCACCGGCGCAGTGGGTTGCTGCGCCTTGGGCGAGCGGCCGCCATGTCGTCGCGGATCTGCGTTCGTGAACCCAAGGGCGAGGATCTCGGCGGACCTCGGCCGGGATCTCGTCAGTGCTGCGATTGCTCTCCAGCGACGAAAGCGCGCCGGATCCTTGGTGATGATGACGATCTCGTCGTAGTGGGTGACATCCAGGCACGCATCACCGGGCTGTAGAAGATCGGGCACAGTCGGCGAGCCCGCGCATAGATCGGATAGGGATCTGCAGCTGCAACTTGTTCCGGCGCGAACGGGTCGTAGTCGCTCTCGAGAGACGGGTCGTCCGTCATCGCGCGTGACTCCCGTCTTGGCCGGCCAGAAGGTCGTCGAGCTCGTCGGCGCGCGGGCGTGGGAGCGCGAAGCGGTGGCGAGTCGTGCACCAAAGGGGGCCGCCCATGCGGCCGACGAGGTGCAGCCGGCCGGGCTGGGGGTCGTAGCCGTCGAGAATCGCCTCGTCGACGTGAATGCGCGTGACCAGTCCGATCACGAGCGTGTTCGACGGCTGCTCCGGCGTACCCAGGTCGACGATCTGCTTGACGCGGCATTCGAAAGCGGCCGGCGACTCGGCGACGTAGGCCGGCTTGACGTCGGCGCTCTCGCCCGGATGGACGTCCGCGATCGCCCACTCGTCGACCTCCGCGGGAAAGTCGCCGCTCGAGCGATTCGCCTGCTCGGCCAACTCCTCCGTCACAACCGAGACGGTGAACTCGCCCGTCGCCCTGATGTTCCGCAGCGAGTCCTTCTCGATTCCTGCGCGCGAACCTGGCCCGACCGCGAGCACCGGTGGGTTGAACGAGAATGCATTGAAGAACGAGAACGGCGCGAGATTCCGCGACCCGTCCTCGGCGAGCGTCGACACCCAGGCGATGGGGCGCGGCCCGATCAGTCCGACCATCAGCTGGTTCAGATCGCTCCGGCCGAGCGTGGCCGGATCGATCAGCACGCGCCTCTCCGAAACGTGGTCGAGAGTGCTCCGATGCCGTCGATCTCCACCTCGACGACGTCCCCGTCGCCCAGATACGACGGGGGGTCCATCCCGTCGCCGACGCCTCCCGGGGTCCCGGTCGCGATCAGGTCGCCCGGCCGGAGCGTGACGATGCGGGAAAGGTCGGCGATCAGGGTGGGCACGTCGAAGACGAGGTCGCCGAGTCGCGCCCGTTGCCGCTGCTCGCCGTTCACGGACACGCGCAGCTCGTGCTCGTCGAGCGCACCGATTTCGTCCACGCTCACCAGCGCAGGACCGACCGGCGTCGCCGCCTCCCACGACTTGCCGGCGAACCACTGCAACGTCCGGTACTGGAAGTCGCGCATCGACACGTCGTTCATCAACGTGAAGCCGGCGACCGCCGCCCACGCCTCCTCGGCCGGAATGTCGCGGCCACCGGCGCCGATCACCACGACGAGCTCGCCCTCGTAGTCGACCCGGTCGCAGCCGGCCGGCAGCTCGACCTCGCTGGATGGGTCGGTCAGCGCGCGCGCGAGCTTCGCGAAGTAAGTCGGCTTCGCGGGGAGCTCGCGCCCCATCTCGATGATGTGCGGCCCGTAGTTGAGGCCGACACAGACGATCGCGCCTGGCTCCAGGACAGGTCGGAGGAGGCGCCTTTCGTCGAGCGCGAACTCCCCTCGGAGAGTCTGCTCGGCGCGCTCGTGGCCCTCCATGTCGCGGAGCAGCGCACCGACGTCCGCGTACGCCGGCCGCCCTTGCTCATCCCGGATGACGGCGGCTGCGCCGTCATCGAGGACGACCGCAGCGGAGCCGCCGTCGACCTTGATCGTCGCGAGGCGCATCGGAGCGGATTCGGGCTAGGCCTGGCGTTCGGCGGCGCGTTCGCGGTAGTACCCGAGCGCGCGCAGTACCGGATCGTCGGTGAACGAGAAGAGCACTGCAGGCTCGTCGCTCGAGCCGTTGATGTGCTCGTGGGTCGCCCAGCCGGGCACCGCGAACGTGTCACGCTCGCCCCACTCCAGCCGCTCACCGTCGACGATCGACGCACCGTTGCCGCGCACGACGTGGTAGACGGCACTCGTCGTGTGCTGGTGTGCCTCTGTGTGGAGTCCCGGCGCAAGCGACTGGATGTAGCACCCGAGTGTCGGCAGCACCGTGCCGCCCGTGTACGGATTCGTGTACTGGAGGATGACCCCGTCCGTGGGACTTCCCGACGTATCCTCTCCCACCTCGCGCAGGACCCGTCCGGTCTGCTCCCAGGGATAGTTGAAGACGGGCGAGTACTGCTCCTCCCAGGCTCCCCAGCTCGGATTGAGGCGCGCCGAGGCGTACAGCCGCGACGACGCGTTGTCCGGTTTTGTCAACTCCTGCGACTGCTCGGTACCGCGTTCGAAGAAGTTCGCCTCGAGCGTGTTGATCAGCGGTAGATCCAGGCCGTCGAGCCAGATCATCGGCGACTCGCTGGTGTTCCCGTGATCGTGCCAGGCCCAGCTCGGGGTTAGGACGAGGTCGCCTGGGTTCATCACCTGCTTCTCGCCGTCCACGGCCGTGTACGCGCCGCTCCCCTCGACCACGAACCGCAGGGCGGAGGCCGCGTGGCGGTGGGCCGGTGCGACCTCGCTCGAGAGCACGAGCTGCAGCCCGGCGTAGAGCATCGTCGTCGCAGCGGCGCGTCCCTCGAGCCCAGGGTTCATTAGCATCAGTACCCGTCGCTCCGCCTCCTCGGCGCTGATCACCTCGCCCGCGCGCATGAGCAGCTCTCGGAGCGGCGCATAGCGCCATACGTGTGGCACGGCCTTGCTCTTCGGCTCGGGAGGAAGGAGATCGGGCTTCTTCCAGAGCGGCTCGACGTGGAACTCCGCGAGGCTCCCGTAGAACGCTTGGGACGTCTCGGCCGGCGTTGCCTGGTCTACCGCCACGGTTCTCCCTTCCCGATCGCGCCCGGTTTGTTCTGCATTACAGAAATGAGTTCTTCATTCGTAGCAGGTGCGCCGAAAGGGGTCAAGCCGGCGCCGAGGGTCCGCTTCGCCGATTCGAAGCTCGTCCGGGATCTGCGTCTCAGAAGGTTATTCTGCAACGCGAATGGCGGACTGGGATGACGAGCGGCTGACGGCTCTGTTCGAGCGGGTCGACAATGCCGGCCGCTGGGGTCCCGACGACGAGCTCGGGACGCTGAACTACATCACGCCCGACAAGCGCCGGCGCGCAGCGGCGCTTGTTCGCGAGGGCGAGACGATCTCTCTATCGCTGTCGCTCGCGGCTGCACAGATCGAGCACCGGCCGTTCTACCACCACGATCCGAGCAATCCGCTCCACGCACCTCCGAGTGCCGGCGAGCATCTCGGCCTCGAAGTCCACCAGCACAAGCTGACGCATCTCGACTGCATCAGCCACATCGGAAGTCACGAGGGGCTCGTGTACAACCGCCGCCCGTTCGACGAGGTCACGACAGAGAATGGTGTGACGCACGGCTCCATCTACGCGCAGCGCGCAGGGATCGTTTCCCGGGGCGTGCTGCTCGACGTCGCGCACAGCCTCGGTCTCGACTGGCTTGAGCCCTCGCACCAGATCACGGTGCCCGACGTCGAAGCTGCAGAGCGGCTCGGCCGCGTCCGCGTCGAGAGCGGTGACATCGTGCTGATCCGCTCGGGTTCGGACGCCCGGGCCGCCGCCGAAGGACCGAGCCCGTTCAGCCCCGGACCCGGGCCCGACCTGATCGAGTGGCTGCACGAGAGGCAAGTCGCCGTCTACGCGGGCGACGCCCCAGAGCGACTGACGTCCGCCGGCTCGCGAATCCTCGGGCTGTTGTCGTCCGATGCACCCGAAGCGAGCGAGCCGGTCACCTCGCGCTTCCCGCTCCCGCTGCACCAAATCGGCATCCCCGCGATGGGACTCGTGCTGCTCGACTACTGCTCCGTCGAGGAGCTCGCCGCTCGCTGCCGCGAG
>JBHEMK010000078.1:0-3808 GCA_046262635.1 Gaiellaceae bacterium | reverse complement strand
GCAGGCACAGGAGCCTGCGGCGCCCTTTGTCGCGCTCTGGAGCCGCATCGAGGGTTTCGAGCGAATTCAGCTCGCCCGGGCGATCGCGCGGCGCTCCGTCGTGCGGACGACGCTGATGCGGGGCACACTCCATCTTGTCAGTGCGTCGGACTGGGCCCACTTCCAGCCCGCGATGCGCGCAGCCTGGGCCCGACGCGGCGGAACGATGCCACCCGACGAGTTCATCCCGCTCGAGCAGTTGGTACTCGCGTACGCCGCGGAGCCGCGATCCGGCGCGGACCTCGAGCGGTACGCGCGCGCTCGGGGCTCACGCGGGACCCGGCCGATGGTGGCAGACGCGCGGGAGCATGCCTCTGATCCACGCAGGCGGCGGCGGGCCATGGTGCTTTGGCATCGGCAACGCGATCGTGGCGGCGCCGCCGGCCCTGCGGCGGCTCGTCGATGCGGAGGTGGGCGCCCGACGGCTCGTCCTGCGCCACCTCGCCGCCTTCGGGCCGGCGACGGTCGCGGACGTCACGCGCTGGACCATGCTCGGGGCACCGACCGTGCGACTGGCCGCCGAGCAGCTCGGGTCAAGGCTCCAGAGCCTGCGGGCGGCGGACGGGCGGGCCCTGCTTGACGTCCGCGGAGCGCCGCTGCCGGACGGCAGGGTGCCCGCCCCGCCGCGCCTGCTCACGATGTGGGACAGCGTCATTCTCGCGTTCGACGACCGCAGGCGCCTCCTGCACGAGGAGCACCGCGCGAGCGTGATCAACAAGCAGGGCGACCTGCGACCGACCTTCCTCGTCGATGGGCGGGTGGCCGGCATGTGGCGGATCGAGGCCGGCCGGGTCGAGCTGCTGCCGTTTGCGCCGCTGCCGCCCCGCGTCCGACGCGGGCTCGAGGCCGAGGCGAAGCGGCTCGAGGCCTGGGCGGCGCCGCACGATGGGAAGGTCTTCAGCCGCTACACGCGGGGGCTCGGCTCGATGCACCCGTTGCAGACCGAGGGCCTGGGCTAAGCGCTCGGGACGACGCCCTCGACCCACCGAGGGGGCCCAGCCGGAGGCCTCGCCCTCCGTTCCCGGCCGTCGGGAGCGTGATCCGCCCTCGATTCCCGGCGACCTCGGCGGCTTCGTGGCGGAGGTACAGCGACGGCAGTTACTCCTGCGGTGCGTGCGCGAACGCGCGCCGACGCACGACCGCATCGCGCCCGAGGACCTGGTGGCGTACGAGTCTCGCGGGGCGTTCAGTCGAGGGCTCACTGTGGTCGAACGAAAGATCTCGAGCCAGTCGGGCGCCCGGGAGGCGCACCGCTTCGATCAGGTGGTCGACGCCTGAGTCCCCGCCGGCGTCTCGTGTACCGGGGCGTGGCACTGCTAACCCGGTGCGTCCCTTCGCGCACGATCAGGCTCGTCGTCGTCCGGCGGCGCGATCCACCGCAGGCTGGGCTCCCCGTCCACAGCGGCAGACTCGACGCGTGGCGATCGGTCGCAAGCGGACTAGCCGTCTGCCTTCGCCGCGGCGGCGGCGCGACTCCAACGCTCGTCGTCGCGGCGGATCTGATCGGGCTCGGCACCGCGCAGGTCGGCCAGGTCGACCGTCAGCAGCTGAAAGCGGATGACGTCTACGACGGGATGCGTCGTCGTCACGAGGGTCGTCTGGCACCCGAGCTCGCGCAGGGCATCGACCGCAGCATGTGCCCGCTCCGAGGCCAGGCCCTGGCCCTCCAGCACGAACGCGCGGACGGTCTCGTCCACCGCTGCGAGGTAGCCGTGCAGCAGCTGCTCGGTCTCATAGACCTCGGCCGCGACCCAGGCGCCCTCGCGCAACTTCAGCACCGCCTCCTGCGCGGTCGGCAGGTCGGGCCCAGCGCCGGCGACGAGCCAGCGCTCGTGCTGCGAGACGGGGAAGCGTTCTCCTGCGAGCACCTGCTCGACTGCCGCCGGCAGGGTTGAAACGTCCTCGCCAAGCAGTGAGGCGATGGTCGCGACCGCACACGTGTAGCTCGCCGTATGGCACCAACTCGCCTCGATTTCGGGGGTTGCGACGATCACCTCGTCGCAGAGCTCGGCGATCGGCCCGTCCCCCTTCCCAGTCACGAGCCACTTCTGGCCCTGCCAGGCCTGCGCGGCGCGGAGGGTCAGCGGAGTCTCGGCCTCGTGGCTGACGAGGACGAGCAGTTTGGCGTCCCGGTCTGGCTGCAGCACGAGCTCGAGCGCTTGCACGGCCTCGCCGCCGGTCTGCGCGGCGTGGAACGAGGTCCCGCAGCCCGTGAAGAGCGCACGGCCCCGCAGCCGTGGCCCGGTCGGCACCTGCCGGAGCCACTCCGGCTGAAGTGCGATCATTCGCTTCGTCTGCTCACCGGCCACGCGGGTAGCATCCTCGATCAATGGGTGTCTACGAGCGGCGAACCCTCGACAACGGCCTCCGCGTACTGACGGCCAACGTCGAGCAGGCTCAGTCGGTCACCTGCATGATCATGCTTGCCGCTGGCTCGCGCTACGAGACACGCGAGACGAACGGGATCGCGCACTTCTCCGAGCACATGTTCTTCAAGGGGACCGAGCGGCGCCCTACGGCAAAGCAGATCGCCCAGGAGATCGACGCGATCGGAGCCGAATTCAATGCCTTCACCGGCAAGGAATACACGGGCTACTACGTCAAGTGCGCCGCGGAGCACCGGGACGTCGCACTCGACGTGCTCGTCGACATGCTGCGCAACTCCCGCTTCGACGGCGAGGAGATCGAGCGCGAGAAGGGCGTGATCATCGAGGAGATGAACATGTACTTCGACACGCCGCGCGATTTCATCGGCGGAATCTACGAGGAGCTCCTCTACGGAGACCAGCCGCTCGGCTGGGAGATCATCGGCAAGAAGGAGACTGTCCGCAGCGCGACACGCGAGACGTTCATGAGGTATATCGACCGCTGGTACCACCCCTCGCGGATGGTGGTCGGCGTCGGCGGCAAGATCGGCGACGGGTTGACGGAGCGGCTCGAGGAGCTGCTCGGCGACCTCCAGGCCGCGGACACCGGGGAGCCGGAGCCGCTCGCGGAGGCGCGGACGAACGGGCGCGTGAAGGTCTTTACCAAGCAGTCCGACCAGGCGCACGTGTGCCTCGGCGTCCACAGTTATCCGCTCGAGCATCCCGACCGCTACGCGTTGCAGATGCTGGCGACAATCCTCGGCGGCGGCATGTCCTCACGCCTCTTCAGCGAGGTGCGCGAGCGGCGGGGCCTCGCCTACTACGTCTTCGGACTGAACCACAGCTACACCGACGCCGGCTCGCTCTACTCCCAGGCAGGCGTCGACATCAACCGGATCGACGAGGCGGTCTCGACGATTGCCGCTGAGCTGAAGACGGCGGCGCGCGAGCCGATCCCGGCCGACGAGCTCGAGAAGGCGCGCAACTTCTCCAAGGGCCGCTTCGTGCTCCAGCTCGAGAGTCCGCAGGGGCTGATCATGTTCGGCCTTCGCAAGGAGGTGCTCGAGGGTGAAGCGCCGGACCCGGAGGAGATCCTCGCCGCGCTCGACAAGGTCACGGCGGACGACGTCCAGCGGGTCGCAGGCGACTTGATCTCTGAGGAGCGCCTGCGCCTTGCGCTGATCGGCCCGTTCGAGGATGCCGAGCGGTTCGAGCAGCTGCTCGACTGAGCCTCCCAGCGATGCGGAGCTTAGTTTAGGTGGGCTCCGCGCATGGTGATAGTGCAAGCGGAACGTTGCGGCTCGGCCGCGGGCCAGTCAGCCTCGCCCGGCGTCGACCTCCGGAGTGCTTTCAACCGGACGCGCTCGCTCTCAGCGACTCTCTCACAGCCGACAGGCAGAGCC
>JBHEMK010000077.1:0-27868 GCA_046262635.1 Gaiellaceae bacterium | reverse complement strand
CCGCTCGGCAAAACGCGTCCGCCATTTCCCGACCGTTGCCGGGCTACAGCCCAGCCGGCCGGCGATACCCGTGCTCGTCTCGCCCGCTGCGGCGGCCAGCACGATCCGGCAGCGCAACGCCAACGCCTGTGCGCTCTTCGCGCGCCCAGCGCTCAAGCGTCTCCCGCTCCTCCACGCTGAGCACGACCCTCGCCGCCGCACGCCCTCGCTGTGCCATCGCCGCCTCCCATCGTCGCTCGCAACGACAGGATTCGCGACCACCACCCAAAACCCTCCGAACTAACGACTCAGAACACTAGGCCCCCATCTCATTCACCACGCGAGACGGCCGTGGTCGGGGTGGTGGCGGGAGGCGCTAGGGGTTGGCCCACTTCGGGCAGCAGATGCTCGACGATCTCATGCCGGAAGTCGAAGATGCGTTCAAGGTCGCGGCGAACCAGAGCATGGTGTGCCACCCGCCCGAGCGGCCCGAGGGGTAGCTGGTAGTGCAGGACGTCGCGGATCAGCGTCCCGTTGCCGACGCGTTCGAAGGTATGGGTGTGCTGCCAGAGTCTGAACGGGCCACGCACCTGAACGTCGATGAACCGCCGATTCGGCTCCCAACAGTTGATGCGGGTGCGCCAGCGGAGAGGCAGGCGGTGCAGGGTGAGGCGATAGTCGATTATGGCCTTCTCCTGCATGCCGATCGGCCGCGGAGTGACAATGCGGAAACGCAACCACGGCGGCGTGATCGTCTCCAGATTGGATGCGTCGGCGAAGAACCCGAACGCTTCCTCCGGGCGGAGCGGCACGAACTGGGAGCGCTCGATCACGTGCGGCAGAGAGGTCAACCGAAAAGCGAGGGGCGCCTTCGCGCTGAGGCGGAGCATGCCGGGGAACATCCACACGGCCAGGCCGGCGCGATCAGGAGCAATGCGAACCTGATCTCCAACACGTTCACGCTTCCCGCGCCGTCAAGAAGTCGCAGGGGATGGGCGGCGGCAGAACGCGCGTGATGGACGACAACGTTCGAAAGCGGATCCTCCGGAGAGAATCCGGGCGTTGACTCCCCAGAGGCGCGATAAAAGTCCGTCCACCTCCCCTCGCCCAGGCGGACGGTGCATCGAGCTGGCACGACGAGACACCGCCCACCCGATCACCCTAGCCTCCAGTGGCGCGGCGCCGCTGCAGGTAAGAATCGACGTGCTGACCAAAGCTTTTCCCGAGCGGAGCCGCCGAGTTACTCGCCCGGAGATTTGCACGACTCCAGGCCTGAGCATCCGTCAGGTTGGTACATGGGTGGTTGATTAGGTCGCGCGATGCCGGGCACTTGCGCCAGTGGGCTCAAGAGAAGCTTCGGCGGCGCGCGGCCGGTAGGGCCACTCGTGATGGGTTGATGAACGTCTCGCGCCAGTCGGTGAGCGAGTGAGCTCGCGCCTACCGGCTCGGGCGAACGGGCGAGAAGCATCCGTTCAGCTGCGCCGGCCCGGAGGAGGGCGCGCCTGGTCGTTGGTTGGAAAGACGCAATCGGCGGCCCGAGCACCGGCTGGCGCCTCGGCGGGAGCGTGATCTCGGCGATCTCCAACAAGGGTCGCTGCAGTTCAGCGCCTTCAGGCAGCACTCCACCACCCCGCTGTTTGTTGACTCCCGCGATCGCCTCCTCCGCCAAGGCTGGTGTTCAGAAAGATCCTCCTGGTCCGCGACGGAGATCCGGTGCACCGCGCAGAGCACGTCCGCCTCTGCGCGGCACACGGGGACAAATCGAGCTGCAAATTCCTGCCCGGCTAGAGCCCGAGCTCAACCCGACCCGGGCTCTTGAACCAGGAGGTCAAGACAAACGCACTCGCCTTCCGCCGCCCCGCGTCCGAAACAAGCTGTCAGCGACACCCGTTCTACCTGCGCTCCAGCCAGCGCCGCCCCCTACTCGCCGCCCGCAACCTCAAGGGTAAAGCACGTCCGCTGCGCCGACGTCGCAGCACGGCGGTCTACGATTCCGGAGTAGGAGTGAACGTCTCATATGCCAGCGCGGCTGCGATCCCGTATACAAGGTGGTAGGAAAGGTCAAGTGCGAGTTCCTTGGCCGGGTACTTCCAGGGCGGTTCGTAGATGCCCATCGGCACAAGCTGAGCGTAGGACATGCCCCAAACGCCTGCGCCGAACGCAGCTCCTGCGCGAAGCGGCGCCGCGCAAGTAGTACCCTGGAAAAGGCCGTAGATTCCACCCCAGGCGCTGCCGTAGGCCCAGTGCATCGCGTTGGCCAGCCGCTGTGCCTGTGCGAGGCCGACTTGCTTTTGGAAGACGCCAGTCAGGACTCGCTGCCCGATCTGGGCCGGTGCGGGGGCCTCCTCCCAGGATTGCGGTTGCGGGCTGTCGGACTGGCCGCGTAGTTTCGCAACGAGTAGCTGGTAGCCGCTCATGACTGCGGTCGCGGTCGCGCCCGCGGCCAGCCCGCGTGCGACAGCGCCAAGCGGCGAGGGCTCTGCCATCGGTCACCTCCTGTCGTCGTTCGGTCAAAGCACCGCTGCGGCAAACCGGGCGTCCCTCCGGCTACCCCGTAGCGGCGAAGAGTACGCTCGGCCCGGAGGGCGATTCCGTCGTTCGCGACCCGCTTGCCGATCGCTTGCACGGTGTCGAGCGCGTGCTGTCCCGCGCGAGGTTTTGCCGCAGCAGCTGGGCCAGCTCGGCCGCAGCTCGTGCCTCGGGGTTGGTGATGTGCGTCTCGTAGACCACGATTTGTGATGCTTGGTCTCGGCTGCAGCCGCGAGGATGACCACGTCGACGACGCTCTCCGCGGTCTTTTTGATAGTCGCCTGCCCGGCTTTCTGCAGACCTGCCGGAGCGCCTGTTTAGTGTCATCCCGCCGGGCCTTCTCTTTCGGCTCTGCCAGCATCTCCGGCGCTTAGGCAGGCCTTCAGCTCAGTGCCGAGCTCGAGGACGAGCTGAGCGAGTCCGTCCCGGTCTGCAGCGATCCGGCCCTCGCCGCAGATCTCGCCGGGAGCCAGTGCGCACCACTGCGCCTCCCGATACGCCCAATCGATGCCGACATACTTCACCACGAGCCTCCTTCCCGATCCGAATTCCTCACCGGAGATCCTCTCCGGCCAGGAGGCCCTTCTTCATGACATTCGATAAATGCTCCATCTCCTCCCGCCGCCCCTTAAGGGCGCGTATGGGACAGGTCAGGTTAATGAATCTTAAGCTCGGCCCATCGGCGAGCTGTCGAGCGGCGCCCGACATTCCACCCATGGGCGGATGACGTCCATGATCCGCCAGGCATGGACCGGCTGTGGCTGCGACACTGTCCATGGCCGGAGTGCAGTAACAACTAGCTCGCGCCGAATGGGCAGCGAGCTCACCTCCCTCTCTTACAGAGACGGGACGGCAGTTGTCCGCTGTGGCTACGGCGCCGGCTTTTGAATGGTTGGAACGATACTCCGAGTGGCCGTTCCGCCGGTGCGGAAGCCACGGAGCCCTCTCTTTGTGAGGCCGTAGGATCGCCTTGGCCCGCTCGAAAAGCTTGGCGCAAAGCGGTTCCGGGAGATTTGCGAAGTACGAGCAGCGCCCCGGGGTGACAGGAACGCGCCCTGTTTCGAGCACGTTCGGCGAAGCCGGGCGGCTCCGCGGTGGGCGCACCGAGAGCGTGGGAGCCGGTTTCTCAAAGGCGGCTCCGGCTTGACGATAGACCTACGAACGGTAACGCTGGTTGCGCGGATGCTGCCCTGTCTGAGCTGCGGATTCGAGAACCGCGCCGACGCGAGGTTTTGCGGGGAGTGCGGCTCGCCGCTGGCGGTTGCCTGCGCCAGCTGCGGCGCGACGAACGGGGCGAGTCGGCGGTTCTGCGATCAGTGCGGAAAGCCACTTCAGGACCGGTCGGCACCGGTCGTGGGCTCGGTCGCGGCGGCCAGTGATTCCCCAGCGGCGGAGCGTCGTCTGGTTTCCGTTCTGTTCGTCGACCTGGTCGGCTTCACCGCGGCGTCCGAAGCTCGCGACGCCGAGGACACGCGAGAGCTGTTGACATCCTACTTTGACGTCGCTCGGACGACGATTGAGCGGTATGGCGGCACCGTCGAGAAGTTCATCGGCGACGCTGTGATGGCCGTCTGGGGCGCACCGGTGGCACAAGAAGACGACGCCGAGCGGGCGGTCCGGGCGGCACTGGAGCTGCTCGCAGCCGTGCCGGCACTCGACCCGATCCTGCGCGCGCGCGCCGGCGTCGTCACCGGTGAGGCGGCCGTGACGGTCGGAGCGCAGAGTCAGGGCATCGTCGCTGGCGACATCGTCAATACCGCGTCGCGTATCCAGAGTGTCGCCGAACCGGGTGGGGTGCTCGTCGGGACGGCCACGAAACGCGCAACCGAAGCTGCGATCGCCTACGAGGACGCGGGCGAGCAGGTGCTCAAAGGAAAGGTCGAGCCGGTGCGGCTGTGGCGCGCGCAGCGCGTGGTGGCGGGCGCACGAGGCGCGCGGCGCTCCACTGGCCTCGAGGCGCCGTTCGTCGGGCGTGACCGCGAGTTGCGGTTGGTGAAAGAGCTGTTCCATGGATCGGCGGACGAGCGGCGGGCCCAGCTTGTTCTGATCAGCGGGGTCGCCGGCATCGGCAAGTCTCGGCTCGCGTGGGAATTCGAGAAGTACGTTGACGGCCTCGCGCTCGACACGTATTGGCATCGCGGCCGCTGCCTCTCCTACGGCGAGGGAGCCGCCTATTCGGCGCTCGCAGAGATGGTGCGAATGCGCTGCGGCATGCTCGAAGACGAAGAGCCCCCGTCGGCGCGCACGAAGCTACAGCGCGCGCTCGAGACGTACGTTCCCGATGCGGACGAGCGTGTCTGGGTCGAGCCCCGTCTCGGACATCTCCTCGGCCTCGAAGACGGCGGCCCGGGAGATGAAGAGAACCTCTTCTCGGCCTGGCGGATCCTTTTCGAGCGGCTGGGGGAGCAGGCGCCGACGGTCCTCGTCTTCGAGGACTTGCAATGGGCGGACTCTGGATTGCTCGACTTCCTCGAGTACCTCCTCGACTGGTCCCGTGGCCATCCGCTGTTCGTGCTCGCGCTCGCTCGACCCGAGTTCGCCGACAAGCGGCCAGGTTGGGGCGCCGGCAAACGGAGTTTCGCGTCGCTGTACGTCGAACCTCTTTCGTCTGCAGCGATGAGCGAGCTCCTGACCGGCCTCGTCCCGGGACTGCCGGAAGAGCTGCGCCTGAGGATCCTCGATCGTGCAGAGGGCGTGCCGCTGTACGCCGTCGAGACGGTGCGCATGCTGCTCGATCGCGGCCTCGTCGCCCGCGACGGCGAAGGGTATCGCACCGCCGGCGCCGTCGAATTGCTCGACGTGCCGGAGACGCTGCACGCGCTCGTCGCCGCGCGCCTCGATTCACTGTCACCGGAGCAGCGTCGCGTGGTCGAGTGCGGCGCCGTGCTCGGCAGGACGTTCACGAAGCAGGGCGCCTCGGTGCTTAGCGGGCTCGAACAGGCAGAGCTTGAGCCTCTCCTCGACGGGTTGCTGCAGAAGGAGATCATCTCGGTGCAGGGCGATCCGCGCTCGCCCGAGCGCGGCCAGTACTCGTTCCTGCAAGAAATCGTCAAACGGGTCGCGTACGAGACGATCTCCAAGAGGGGGCGCAAGGCGATGCACGTGGCTGCCGCACAGTTCCTTGGCTCACTTCCAAGTACAGAGGAGGACGAGCTCATCGATGTCGGCGCGGCTCACTACCTGGACGCCTACCGCGCTGCGCCCGATGATCCCGACGCTGCCGAGCTGAGGACGAAGGCCCGTGAGCTGCTCGTTCGGGCCGGCGAACGCGCGGCTTCGCTTGCCGCGAACGCTGAGGCGCAAGGCTCCTTCGAACGCGCCAGCGAGCTGACGGACGACCCGTTCGTGCAGGCCGAGCTCCACGAGCAGGCGGGCACAATGGCCTCTGTCGGCGCCCGCGTCGACGAGGCCGCCGTGCACTTCGAGCGCTCGATCGCGCTCTTCGAATCGGCGGGTGCCACCCATCCGGCGGCACGAGTAGCGGCGCGTTTGGCCGAGATCGCGTGGGAGCGGGGACGAATCGAGCAGGGGCTTGCCGAGATGGATCGCGCGTTCGTATTGCTCGCGAAGGAGGAGCCGGACGCCGACCTAGCGGCTCTCGCAGCGCAGATCGGCCGGTTCAGCTACTTCGCCGGTCAGAGCGACCTCGCGCTGACGAGGACCGAGGTGGCGCTCGAGATCGCCGAGGCACTCCTGCTTCCCGAGACGATCGCGCAGGCATTGAACACGAAGGGGATGATCCTGAGCGCCGGCGGACGGAGGATCGAGGGCGCGGCGCTCATCCGGAACGCGCTCGACTTGGCTCTCGAGCACGACAAGCCTTCCGCCGCCCTCCGTGCCTACTACAACCTCGCCGACCTGACGGCGCAACTGGATCGCTACCAGGACTCGAACGAGCTCGCCCAGGCCGGCCTCTCACTGGCGCGCAGGATAGGCAACCGCTACTGGGAGTGGTCGTTTTTAGGTTTCGCGTACCCAAGCTTCGCCCTCGGCGACTGGGACGACGTACTCGCGCGTGCGGAATGGCTCCCGGAGGAAGACTGGTCGCAGGGGAGAATCGCAGTCGCCACGCTGCTCACGTCGATCGTGCCGGTGAACGTCAACCGTGGCCACCTCGAGATCGCGAGACGGAACACCAAGTTGTTCTCCGAGCTCGAGACCTCTCCTGACGTTCAGGAGCAGTCGCAGGTGCACTTCGCCGAAGCGGCGCTGCTGTTCGCACAAGGCGAGAACGTCCACGCGTTGCGAAGCGCCGAGCGGGCGCTGGAGACTCGGCACGCGAACGGGATCGCGTTCGAAGCGGTGAAGGAGTCGTTTGTCGTGGCCGTGGAGGCTGCGCTCGCCCTCGGCGAGGTCTCCCGCGCAGAAGAGCTGCTTTCGATCGTCGACGCACTTCCACCCGGGCACGCGCCTCAGTTCCTGCACGCGCAGGCGTCGCGCTTCCGCGCCCGGCTCGCTGCCGCCCGCGACGCCGCCGATGAGGCGGATCGTCTGTTCAGGCGCGCCGCAGCCCTCTTTCGGGAGCTGGCGTTTCCCTTCTACCTCGCGATGGTGTTGCTCGAGCACGCCGAATGGCTGGTCACGCAGGAGCCGAGAGAGGAGGCGGATCCGCTGCTTGTGGAGGCGCACCAGCTCCTCGAACGGCTAGAGGCAAGCCCGCTGCTCGAGCGGGTGGAGCGGCTGGCGGCCCTCGACGCCTGACTGCGGTCGCGTCGCCGTCGTAGGCCTGCGCCGCACGCTAAACCTCCTCGTGAGCGTGGGGATGCTTCGATGTTTGTCAAGTCGTCGGCGGCGGGCTTTCGAGGAGCCTGTAGAGGTTTCGGGCGAGGTAGCGCTTGAGGCAGCGCGTGGCCTCGCGGCGGCTTTTCCCTTCTTGGATTCGACCGCGATCTAGTCGATCGTCGGTCGGTGTGTTCGGCGTCGGGTAACGATGATCTGGTGGAGCGCTCGGTCGAGTTGCCTGTCGCCGCGGCACCTGCGATGGCGACGCAGTGGCGTGTCGGATGAACAAGATCGGCCTGGCATTGCGTGAGCTCTACCGGGCCGAAGAGGAACTCGCGGATGAGTACGTCAAGGTCGGCGAGCGGCTCGCCGCGGAGCACGACATCTGGTACGAGTGCAAACGCTTCGCCGAGCAGTGCCACCGCCACGCGGAGGCAATCCGGCCCTTCGCCGAACGCCACGAGCAGCAGCTGCCACCGCCCGACGACAGCGAAGTCGGCGAGACCAGCACCGCGGCGCTGCGGCACAAGCTCTCTGAACTGCTCGGGCGCAGACCCGAATCCGGCCTGCTGTTATTGCGCTCGCTGCGGCAGCTCTACCTGCAAGCGCAAGAAGTCTCCTTCAGCTGGATCATCGCCGGCCAACTCGCACAGGCCACGCGCGATCACGAGCTGCTCGCGCTCGTCGACGAACTCCATCGCGAAACGCTCACCAGATCAAATGGCTCAAGACACAGGCCAAGCAAGCCTCGCCACAGGCGCTCGCGGTCGGCGCCGGCAGCTGAACAGGCGGCGCAACCCTTACGCCCACTACCTCTTCGGACCTAAGGGCGCAAACCCGCGCTGTGGCGCGGAGACCGCGGCCTAGCTGTCACCTAGCCGCGGGTTTTGGCGTATTTGTTGACGGCGGCGCGGCTGGTAAGCCAGCCTCGCCAGGCCACGCTTTGGTGTCGAACGCTGCGCCGTGAGGGCTTGGCAGTAGAGCGGTCGGCGGTGGCGGGCGGGCGGAGCTGGGTCACGCGCGTCGGTCGGCTCAGCTGGGCTTTATGGCTCGAGCGCGCGTAAGCCGGCGAGCACGGCGGCTTGGATCGAGCCGTGCTCGCGCGCCGCGGCTCGAGGAGCGGCCAGTCGGCGACGCCGATCCGGAAGACGACTTGCCGTTTGAAACCGCTTCGCCAGCGTTTGGTGGATGCATGCATGTCGTGATAGCTCGCATTGCGGCATGCAGCCAGTCGTCCGGCAGGCCTTAGCGCGGGCGGTAGCCGGGTCCGCATGGCCGGTACCGGAAGAGGGTGGAGGCCCGACGGCGTTTGCCGCCGCCTGGGCCGGGTCCGCTACACCGACCGGTATGGCCGCGACGACCGAAGCGCCGGAGCCGCAGTTCCCCGCCCCAACCGGCACCAGTGAGCCACCAGTCGTTGAGGATGTCCTCCTGTCGCCACCGACCGTGAGCGGCGCGGCGGTCGGCGCTTGCCATCTCGTCGAACACGGGATCACCGATTTCGAGTTGGGGCGGCACGTTTATCTGGGCGGCCCGCGGCTGCCCTCCCAGCATCTGGTCTGGAACCCCGCCAAGGCGACCTTCGACTGCAATCTCTGTGAGAGGCTGATCTGGACCGGCGAGATCACCGACGAGGTGGTCGAGAGCACACTGCTTTTCGACGCGAACCTCGGCCCACACCTCACCGGGTTGACCGCGCGGGCCGACCGCGAGGAGATTGCGCGCCGCTACTCAGTGGAGACCTCAACCGGGAGCGCCTTCGCCAACTGCGTGGCGCTGATGCGCGGCGGCGCCGGGCACGGGGTGGGCGCCCGACGGTGGAGGCTCGACGGGGACGATCGCAGCCGTGGCTGCTTGAACGAGTGCGCCAGCGGGGCGTGCTGGAGCGCGTGCTCGATGAGGCCGAGGAGACGCAGAAGCGCGAGCCGGCGGAATGGGCGGAGCTGTTCGACCAGAACCCCAGTCGAGAAACGATGCGTGACTGTTGGCAAGAGATTGACACCGAGATCCGACGACGAGGCGGGTCGTTCGGCGAAATTCTGCGCCGGGCACGAAGGGGACTGGCGCGGAACTGAGACACTTCGGGCGGATGGACGAGGAGCGCGGGATGAGCCGCTTCGAGTGGCCGTTATTCCGCAGCTCTAGAACGGGCTCGCCCCGCAGGCAAGGCGTTTGACGCCTCTGCGGCAGGAGATATCGTCATCGACTCGGCCCGGACTCCTGCCGTCGAGTGTCCGTCAGGGAGGGGTCTACGCTTGGAGCAGCAGCTCGATCTCGTTTGTCTCTCGCATCTGCGCTGGGAGTTCGTTCGGCAGCGCCCGCAGCATCTGCTCAGCCGCTGCGCGCGCGAGCGGCGCGTCTTCTTCGTCGAGGAGCCGGTCGAGGCCGAGCACGAGGCGCTCGAGGTGCGTGAGGCTGAGGCGGACCTTCGTATCGTCGTCCCGCGCGCGCGCCGCGGGGCCGACTGGACAGCGGCGCAGGCGCGATTGCTCCGCCGCCTGGTCGAAGAGCACGAGATCCGGGACTACGTGCTCTGGTACTACACGCCGATGGCGCTCGCATTCTCGCGGGCGTTGCGTCCGCAGGTCGTCGTTTACGACTGCATGGACGAGCTGTCGGGATTCGCCGGGGCTCCCGCGGAGCTGCGTGAGCTGGAGCGCGAGTTGCTTGCGCGCGCCGACGTCGTTTTCACAGGTGGTCAAAGCCTCTTCGAGGCCAAACGTGAGATGAATCCCAACGTCCACCTTTTCCCGAGCAGCGTCGACACGGCGCACTTCGCGACTGCGCGCGACAGCGGTGTCGACCCCACGGACCAGTCGGCGATTCCGCGGCCGCGCCTCGGGTTCTTCGGCGTGATCGACGAACGGATGGACCTCGACCTGGTCGCCGCCACCGCCGACCTGCGTCCCGACTGGCAGCTCGTGTTCGTCGGGCCGGTGGTGAAGATCGATCCGGCGGTGCTCCCGCTGCGGCCGAACATCCACTATCTCGGCGGGAAGCCATACGAGGAGCTCCCTGCCTATATCCGCGGCTGGGACGTGGCGCTGCTGCCCTTCGCGCGGAACGAGTCCACGCGGTTCATCAGCCCGACGAAGACGCCCGAGTATCTCGCCGCCGGTCGGCCCGTGGTGTCGACCTCGATCCGGGACGTCGTGCGCCCGTACGCCGAGGCAGGACTCGTACGAGTGGCGGACGGTCCGGCCGCATTTGTCGAGGCTGTGGAGGAGGCGATGGCGGAGCCCGCCGCGGAGCGGCTGCGACGCGCCGACGCGTTCCTGACGGAGTCCTCGTGGGATTACACCTGGGCCGACATGTGGGAGCGGATCGAGGCCGTCGTCCCGCGTCCGTCGCGCCGGTTTGGGCGCCGCAGCTATGACTGGCTCGTGGTCGGCGCCGGCTTCGCGGGCAGTGTGCTCGCCGAACGGCTGGCATCCGCCGGCGAGCGCGTCCTGGTCCTCGATCGGCGGCCCCACATCGGCGGCAACGCCTACGACCACTACGACGATGCGGGCGTGCTGGTACACAAGTACGGGCCGCACATCTTCCACACCAACTCGCGCGAAGTTTTCGAGTACCTCTCGCGGTTCACCTCGTGGCGACCATACCAACACCGCGTCCTCGCGAGCGTCGACGGGCGGCTCGTCCCGATTCCGATCAACCTCGACACCGTCAACGCGTTGTACGGACTGAACCTCAGTGTCCTCGAACTCGACGAGTTCTTCGCCGCGCGCGCCGAGCGTCGCGAGCCCCTGCTCACGATGGAGGACGCGATCGTGTCAAAGGTCGGCCGCGACCTCTATGAGAAGGTCTTCCGCAACTACACGCGCAAGCAGTGGGATCGGGACCCCTCGGAGCTCGACGCGTCGGTCGCGGCGCGCGTGCCCACTCGGTTGAGCCGTGACGACCGCTACTTCACCGACACCTACCAGGCGATGCCGCTACACAGCTACACGCGGCTGTTCGAGCGGATGCTCGACCACCCGAACCTCAGCATCCTCCTCAACGAGGACTGGCGCGACGTGGAGGGCCTCCTCCCGTACGAGCGCCTCGTCTACACCGGCGCGATCGACGACTACTTCGACCTGCGATACGGCAAGCTGCCGTACCGCTCGCTCGAGTTCCGCTTCGAGACGCTCGACACGGAGCTCGTCCAGCCGGTCGCGGTGATCAACCATCCGAACGAGTACGCGTACACGCGCGTAACGGAGTTCAAGCACCTCACCGGTCAGGGTCATCCGAGGACGACGCTCGTCTACGAGCATCCCCGCGCCGACGGCGATCCCTACTATCCCGTGCCCCGACGCGAGAACAACGAGCTCTACAAGGCGTACAAGCAGCTGGCCGACGCGGAGCGCTCGACCGTCTTCGTGGGCCGCCTTGCGACGTACAAGTACTACAACATGGACCAGGTTGTCGCGCAGGCGCTCGCGGTTTTCAAGCGGCTGCGCACCAACGCGACGGAGGACGATGTCGCAACCGCGCCACTTACGCGCGCCGCTCGAGCTGTGGGGCGGTCCGGAGTGCACCGTCGCTCGGGTCGCTGACAGGTACGTCGACCAGTTCGAGTTGACCGGCCACAACCGCCGGATCGACGACCTCGACCGCTTCGCCTCGCTCGGCATCACCGCGATCCGCTATCCGGTGCACTGGGAGGCCCAGCGCGGCCGTCGTTGGACCGACCGTCGGCTGACGCGGATCCGCACGCTTGGGCTTCGACCGATCGTCGGGCTCGTGCACCACGGCAGCGGCCCTCGCTGGACGAATCTGCTCGACCCCGGCTTCGTCAGCGCCCTGGCCGCTCACGCACGAGGCGTCGCCGAGCGGTATCCATGGGTCGAGGACTGGACGCCGGTAAATGAACCGCTGACGACGGCGCGTTTCTCGGCGCTCTACGGGTTCTGGTACCCGCACGCGCGCGACGAGCGTTCATTCGTTCGTGCGCTGCTCATCCAATGCCGGGCTACCGTCGAGTCGATGCGGGCGATCCGCGAGATCGTCCCGCACGCGCGGCTCGTCCAAACCGACGATCTCGGCAAGACACACGCGACGCCGGCGCTCCGGTACCAAGCCGACTATGAGAACGAGCGACGTTGGCTGACGTTCGACCTGTTGTGCGGCCGCGTCGACGCGGCGCACCCGCTGTGGAAGCAACTCGACGCCCCGAACGAGCTCCAGTGGTTCCTCGAGAATCCCTGCCCGCCCGACCTGATTGGTCTCAATCACTACCTCTCGAGCGAGCGCCTGATCGACGACGACGCGTCGCGCCATCCGGGCGAGGCCGTTGGCGGCAACGGCATCGACAACTACGTCGACGTGCTCGCGGCGCGCAACGCCTGCGCCGCCGGACCCGAGCGCCTTCTTCTCGAGGCGTGGGAGCGCTACCGAATCCCGCTTGCCCTGACCGAGGCGCAGAACGGGTCGACACGCGAGGAGCAGCTGCGGTGGATCGCCGAGCTCTGGCGGGCCGCGCACGGTGCCAGAGACGCCGGCGCGGACGTCCGGGCCGTTACCCTGTGGTCGCTGCTCGGCGCCGTGGGCTGGAACCGGATGCTGACGGAGTCGCCGGGGTGGTACGAGTCCGGTGTCTTCGACGTCTCCTGCGGGGAGCCGCGGCCGACGGCGCTGGTCGCGATGGCCCGCTCGCTCGCCTCCGGTCGTCGCTTCGAGCACCCGGTCCTCGAATCCGACGGATGGTGGCACGGGCACGCGGGTCGGGAGAGCGCGACGCCGCTTCTCATCGCGGCGTCTGGCGCACCGGCGGCCGCGATCGAGCGGCACTGTGAGGCGCGTGGGCTTGCGTTCATCCGCGGAGGCGAGAACGACCTCGCCGTCGCCTGGGGCGTCATCGAGGTCGGGGGCGTCTACGCGGACGTTTGTCGCCGCCGAGGGATCCCGCACGTCACCGTCGATCGCCCGGAAGACCTGGACCGGTCGCTGGACGATCTCGTCGACCTGGCAGCGAAGCGGGAGCCGTTTTCGCCGCAGGCCTCGATCGCGCCGTAGAGGCGAACCGGCGCGCCGACCACCGTCGGAACATTTCGAGCCTTCGGCATCGTCCGCGATAACCCCTGCGTTGCGCGGTTCCTCGAGCGTCCGGTGAAAGCGGAGAGGGCGCGGTCGCCCGCGCCCTCTCCTTGCCGTCCCCCTTTTGCTGGTGGAGCTACGAGCAGGTGACCGGGTCGAACGCGCCGGTTCCCGTCGCTTTCTTGACACTGATGGCGCCGGCGGGGCCGTGCTTCAAGGCCGTCCAGCCGCCGACCGTCGCAGTGACGCAGTAGTCGCACTTCGCGTCCGGGTCGGCGTGAAGCCGGGTCAGGGGCGACGTTGTAGACGCTCGTGGCCGAAGTCGATCAACTGGTCGTAGGTGCTCTTGAACCGTGGTACGTAGACGAGGAAGAGTGGCGCGCCTGGGGGCGGATGGGCGGCGGCCGCGTCGGCCCACGACCGGTAGAGCAGGGGACCTTAGTCCCAAGGTCGCAGGTTCGATCCCTGGCCGACCCATCGACGACGGCTACTAGACGACCCTGATCTCCCCGGTCGTCCCGTTGATCCGGATGCGGGCGCCGTCAGGGATCGACCCGGTCGCGCCGGCGGCGCCGACGACGGCCGGGATCCGGTACTCGCGGGCGACGATCGCGGCGTGGCTGAGGATCCCGCCCGTGTCGGTGACGAGGCCGCCGAGCGACGGGAAGAGCGGCGTCCAGGCGGGGGTCGTCGTCGTCGCCACGAGCACGTCTCCCGGTTGGACGCGGCCGAAGTCGTCGGGTCCGGACATGATCCGGGCGACGCCCTCGACTACGCCGGGCGACGCGCCCGCGCCCGCGAGCGCTCGCCCGCCGGATCCGTAGAACTTCTCCAGGGCGGCATGGCGCTCGGCGTCCGCCGGCGGGTCGCCGAGATAGGCGCGGGGCCCGTCGCGTAATCCCTCGGTCAGCCCGCCGCGTCTCGCCGCGACCAGCTCCTGCAGCGGGACTCCGGGCGCGCCGACGAGCGCCGCGCGGAGCTCGTCGCGCGTCACCATCCAGACGTCGTCGACGGCGTCGAGCAGTCCCTCGGCGGCGAGACGGCGGCCGAACCCGAGTAACGCCTCGCGGGTTGCGAGCAGCCCGGGATAGTCCACGTCGTAGGTATGCAGCTCCTTGAGCGCGTACGCCGGCCGCACCTGCTCGAAGAGCTTTGCCAGCTTCGGCGGGGGATCGCCCCGCGTCGGCTCGACCCGCTGCACGCCTGACTCGAGCAGGAGCCGCACGCCTTCGAGCGTCAGGGCCGGAAACTCCGCCTCGCGGGGCAGCGACAGCTCGTGCCAGCGGGCGCGGCCGCCGAACCGCAGCAGGTACGCGCCCAGCTCCTGCAGCCAGCGCCGCCCGGGGCCGAGACCGCGCAGGCGCGTGAGCGCGTGCTCGGGCGCCAGCTCGCGGAGCAGGTCGTCGATGCCGAGTCCGCGTGCGGACCGAGCCAGCTCCCACACCGCGGCGTCCGCTGGGTTCTCACCGCCTTCGAGCAGACGGTAGGGCGCGAGCGGGTCGCCGTCGCCGAGCAGCTCCACGTAGGCGTCCCGAAAGAGCTCGGCTGCGAGCTGCGCCGGGATCACGACGCGGAAATGCAGTGTCCACTGCTCTCCGACGAGCTCGGTCAGCCGGTCGACCATGGCGACCGCCTGCTGCGGGTCGACGCGCTCCGGCCGCAGCGCCTCGAGCTCGGCAGTGATCGCGTGCACGCGCGGGCGCAGCTCCTGCTCCCAGACCGCGCCCAGACCGAGCGCGGCCGTACGGACGTGGCGCTCGTCGTGCGGCCAGTCGGGCTGCAGCTCGGCCTCGTAGGCCCAGCCGTTCTCGGTACGCGTGGCGAACCCGCCGAACGAGCCGCGCAGCTCCCGCATCGCGGCGTGCAGGCCGGCGCCGAGCGCCTCGAACCAGACCGTCGCACTCAGCGGGGTCATCTGCTCAGGGTAGTGCGACGGGTCGGGAAGCCAGGTGGTCACGACGTCGTGACCGGACGGCACTGCACGAGCCAGAGCGTGCGTGCCTCGAAGCAGAACTCGACGTCGACCGGGCAGCCGAAGCCCTGCTCGGCCCGCCGCACCAGCTCGGCGACGCTGCGCGCCTCGTCGTCGCGCAGCACGCGCAGCGGTCCGGCGGCGCGCGCGCGAACGGTCTCGCCGACCCGATAGCGGTCGGGGGTCACCGCGCCGGAGACGACCGCCTCGCCGCCGTCCGCCGCACACTCCACCAGCACGTCGCCGGAGCCGGTGACGGGATCGCGGGAGAACGCGACGCCCGCGCGCGTCGCCGGCACCTCGCGCTGGATCACCACCGCGACCGCGCCGGTCGCCCCGTATGCGTCCGCGCGACCGGTCGATCCGCGCACGTGCACGACGGCCGCAGCGAGACCCTCCGCCCACACGCCGAGCACGGTCTCGTACTGACCGGCCGCCGATCGGGCCGCCGCGTCCTCGGCGACGGCCGACGAGCGCACCGCAAGGGGCTCGCCGAGCCGCTGCGCCACGCCGAGCGGATCGTCCAGCTCCTCGCCGACCGGCAGGACGACGGCCGGGGGAACCGGCAGCCCGAGCTCGACGAGCCGCGCCAGCCCGGCGGCCTTGCCGCCCACCCGCTCCACCGGCGCCGATCCGAGCTCGACGATCACCAGGCGGGATCCTCGCACCACGCGTCGAGCCGCACGACGGCGCGCTCCAGCTCGGCCCGCGTCAACCGAACGGCCGAGCCGTAGGGGACGCCCGTCACGGCCGGCTCCGGGCGCTCCTCCGTCGCCGCCCGCAGCGTGAGGCCGTGGCCGACGACGAGCACGTGGCGCTCCGGCCGGTCGAGCACGAGTCCGAAGGCGGACGCGAAGCGGCGCAGCGTCGCCAGCCGGCTCTCACCGTCACCGGGTGACTCGGTCGGCGGGTGCGACGCAATCCACTCGCGGTACTCGGCGAGCGGGCGCCCGGCAAACGAGCCGAAGTCGATGTCGGCCAGCTCCGCCAGCTCCTCGAACGGTACGACCCGGCCCGCGAGCGCGAGCTCGGCCGTCTCGCGGGCGCGCCGGGCCCGGCTGGTCAGGCAGAGCTCGACGGGGAACGACGCAAGGCGCTGTCCGAGCTCGCGCGCCTGCGCGCGGCCAGCGTCGGTCAGCGGCGCGTCGCCGCCGACGCGCCCACCGGCGCTCGTCCTCGTCTCCCCGTGGCGCGCGAGGACGACCTCATCCATCGACACCGAGCAGCTTCGCGGGGTTGTCGGCGACGAGCATTCGCACCTCGCGCTCGGGCATCCCAGCCTCGAGCAGTCGCGAGCAGATCTTGCGGAACGAGTCGGCAGGGAGCGGGTTGCCCGCCTGGCCGAGATCGGAGCCGAGCGACGAGCGCTCCGGGCCAACCCAGCGAATCCACTCGACGAGCGTGTCGACCTGCCAGTTGTGAAAGCTCGACTCCTCGTCGTACATGCAGAGCGAGTGCTCGATCAGCGCGCCGAGCTCCGCGAGCGTCTTAACCTCGTCCTTCGTCGCCTCGATGACGAAGTTCGGATGGTTGACGATCAGCCGCCGTACGCCGTGCTCCTTCGCGGCCTCGAAGACGGCGATGATCGACTGCGCGGGCATGTGACCGGAGGCGAGCACCGCGTCGGCCTCCGCGATCATCTTCAGGATCTCGTGCACCTCGGGCCGGAGCTTGCCCTCGCCGTTCGCCCACACGTCGACCGGCTGCTCGGGGATCAGGTCGACGGCGAGCGACGGGAACTTCAGCGCCGGATGCTCGCGATGATGCTCGATGTGCTTCGGCGAGGCGATCGTCGGGAACCAGACGACCCTCCCGCCCATCGCCAGCGACATGTTGACCGCGTGCGGGTTGAGCCCGCCGACTTGCGTGTTGAGGGCGATGCCGCCGAAGACGTCGATCCTGCTCGCCGCGATCCCGTGCTCGCGCAGCGCTGCGACGTCGGTCGAGGTGTCGTGGTGGTGCGACTTGACGACAATCGCGCGCATGCCGGCGTCGGCCGCGCGCTGTGCCGCCTCCACGGCGTCCATCCGGCGCGGGAACGGGGACGGGTAGGGATGAACGTGCAGGTCGACCGCGCCGTCGAGCAGCCGATCCATGACGTCGCTCACGCCGCCACCTCGAACGTCTGCAGGCCGTAGCCCATGATCCTGTGCTTGTA
The DNA here is from genome assembly GCA_046262635.1 of Gaiellaceae bacterium. Lineage (GTDB taxonomy): Bacteria > Actinomycetota > Thermoleophilia > Gaiellales > Gaiellaceae > JBHEMK01. Next base: position 10,484 of record JBHEMK010000077.1, on the reverse strand, counting down.
GTACGCCTCGACGAGCGGCTTCGCGTCGAGCGGCAGCGCGCCTCGCATGGCGAGCCAGTTGACGATCTCGACCGACTCGGTGCCGCCGAGCGTGATGAAGTCCTCGTGCTTGTAACGCGTCAGCGCCTCCGGATCCTCGGCGAGGACGCGCATGAACTTTCTGTCCCACTCCTCCTCGACGCGCCCGAAGCGCGGGCCGGTCAGCTGGTGCGAGAGGCCGCCCGTGCCGACGACGACGACGCCGAGGTCCTCAGGGAAGCTGAGGATCGCGCGGCGGATCGCCTGCCCGAGCTTCCAGCAGCGCAGCGGCGAGGGCAGCGGATGCAGGATCACATTCACCGCCAGCGGCACGATTGGGATCTTCCAGCCGCCGTCGCCCTCGCTGAAGTCGACCATCGGCAGCGGCGAGATGACGCCGTGGTCGACCTCGAGCTCCTGGCAGATCGTGATGTCGAACTCGTCGGCGACGAGGGAGCGCGCGATGTGCCAGCCGAGCTTTGCGTCACCGGGGACCGGCGGCAGCGGGCGCGACCCGAAGCCCTCGTCGGCGACCGGATAGATGTCGGCGACCCCGAGCGCGAACGTTGGGTACGCGTTGAGGAAGAATTCGTCCATGTGGTCGTTGTAGATCACGACCAACCGGTCGGGCTTCAGCTCCTCGAGCCACGCAGCCACCTGCTTGAACGGTCCGAAGAGCGGCTGCCATTCCTCCGACTCGCGCACCTCTTCGCCGGCGTCGTAGATGTGCTCCATCGAGGGCGCGTGCGAGGCCCCGATGCCGCCGATCACCCTAGCCATGCGTACCTCCGCTCTCGCGCATCTGCTTGCCGACCTCGGGCAGTGACGTCGCGGTCACGCCGAGCAGCTTGACCATCACGTAGATCGACATCCCGCTTCGCCAGAGCCCGATCCAGTCGCGGCTCCGCAGCAGCGCCTGCTCGTCCTCGGTGAGGCCGAACTGGTCCATCCAGGCCTGCTCGTCGTGCGCGAAGAGCTCGCGCTGCTCCGCGTCCTTGAGCGAGTAGGCGGCCTTGTTCAGCCGGATGCCCTTCGTTGCGGTCGCCTCGTCGAACAGGTCGAGGTCGCTCGGGATGTTCTTGGGCTGGACCGCGTCCAGCCGCGCCAGGTAGTCCTCTGTCAGTTCCATCGCACCTTCAGGTCGCGGGGGGAACGAAACTCCCAGCCGGAGATCTCGACCGTGCTTTGCGGGTCGAGGCGCAGGCCGGGCAGCCGCTCGAGCAGCACGCGCCAGGCGGTGCGGGTCTCGTAGCGGCCGAGCCGCGCACCGATGCACAGGTGCGGGCCGGTTGCGAAGGCGAGATGTGAGCCTTCGTTGCGTGTCACGTCGTACCGATCGGGATCGGTCCAGTTGCGCTCGTCGCGGTTGGCCGACGCGAGCACCGCCGCGATCAGCGCGCCCCGCTCGAGCTTCACGCCGCCGAGCTCCGTGGTGCGCGTCGTCTGCCGCGTCGAGGTGCCGACGGGCGAGTGCCAGCGCGCCGCCTCCTCGATTGCGGGATCGATCAGCTTCGGGTACGCACGCACGAGCTCGAGCTGGTCGGGATGCGAGAGCAGCGCGTACAGCGACAGCGCGATCAGGTCGCTCGTGGCCTGCAGCCCGCCGACGATCATCACCTTCAAGTTGGACTGGATCTCGTCGCGCGTCAGCTTCTGTCCGTCGACCTCGGTGTGCACCATCGACGAGAGCAGCGTGTCGTCGGGTGCGCCTTCGAGCCGTGCGATCACCGGCGCGAGCGTCTCGTCCACCTCCGCGGAGGCACCGTCCGCGACCCGCTGCTTCTCCGGGTCGCCCTCGAAGTTCGCCGCGCCCCTCGCGAGCTCCACGAACCAGCGGCGCAGCGTCTCCTCGGCGACGAATTCAAGCCCGAGTGCCCGCTTCAGCACGCGTGCCGAGAGCGGCTCGGCGAAGTCCGCGACGAGGTCGCACGCTCCCGCCTGCTCAATCCCGTCGACGAGTTCGTTCGCGATCGGCGCGATCACGTTGTCGGGGTAGTCGCCGATCGCGCCGACGCGGAACCAGGGATAGATGATCGCGCGGATCCGGTCGTGGTAGGCGCCCTCCGAGCCGAGGAGGTTCTTGCCGAAGGTGCGGTTGAGCGTCGACGGCTCGGTCTCGCCGGTGAAGAGCTGCGGGCTCTTGTCGACGTGCTGCACGTCGTCCCAGCGGGTGGCGAGCCACAGGCCGACCGACTCGACGAAGCAGACGGGCTCCTCGGCGCGCAGCCGCTCGTAGATCGGGTAAGGGTCCGACTCGAGCGCCTCGACGCCGATCTCGCTGCCGATGCTCACGCGACCTCCTCGTAGGTCCGGACGTGGTCGGCAGCCTGGCCGACCAGGTCGCGCGCCGAGAGTCCCTGCTTGTCGAGATACGCCGAGAGCTGCGCGATCGCGCGTTCGAGCACCGCCGGGCCGTCGGTGATCACGGCGCTCGTCAGCTGGACGCCGCTCGCGCCGGCGAGCAGCATCCGTGCCACGTCGAGCCCGTCGCGGGCGCCGTTCGTCCCGATCAGGCAGGCGTTGGGATGGCGCTGCCGCGTCTTCGCCAGGTGGCGGCAGGTGATCGGCAGCGCCCACGCGCCGCCGAGGGCGCCGAATGTGCCGAGCACGGGGCGGCGCGTCTCGAGGTCGGGGACGAACCCCAGCGCGCGCGTCGCGAGCACGACGGCGTCCGCGCCCGCGGCCAGTACGGGACCGGCGTCCGCCGGGTCCGCGACCTTGACGCTGAGCGGCAGCGAGACGGCGGCGCGTACGGGTGCGACGAGCTCGGCGCCCGTACGGATCGCGCCGCGGGCAGCCTCGCCTGCGTGCGGCGCGCCAACGTTCAGCTCGAGCCAGCGCAGCCCCGCCTGCTCGAACGCGCGCGCCATCCGCGCCGCCTCGTCGATCTCCGAGACGATCAGGCTCGGGACGACGTAGGCGTCGCCGGCCTCGCGGTCGAGCTCGGCCAGCAATGCGACCCAGCGCTCGAACGGCTCGTCGACGAGGCCCGACCGGCAGAACAGCGAGTCGCCCCGGCCGGCGGGGCCGAGCGGCCGCGCCCGGAAGCTCTCGTCGAGCAGGACGTACTCGGCCGCTTGCAGCTGCGCCTTCGCCGCGTCCGACTCGTTCGTGGACTTGGCAACCACGGCCGCCGCGCCCGCGGCGAGGCACGCGCGGATCTGCGCGGCCGTCCGCGTCGCTTCGCCCGACCCGGCGACGACCGGGCTCGCCAGCTCGAGACCGGCGACGGTGACCCTGAGCTCAGCCATGCGCGTACGCCCATCGGAGCAGCGCGACGTCGGAGGACGCGATCGCGTAGCGCCAGCGCTCGTCGTCGGCGAAGCCGCCGAGCACGACGCCCGCCCGCTCGGCCGCGGCGGCGATCTCCTCCACCCGCGCGGCGACGCGGCGGGCGTCGAGACCGAGGTCGACCGACAGGTCGGTGAGGCCGACGAAGGCCACGTCGACGCCGGCAGCGAGGATCTCGTCCAGCGGGTCGTCGGTCGCCGCGGTCTCGATCTGCGCGACGACGAGCGGCGCCTCGTGGGCGGCCAGATACTCGGCGAGCGGCGTCGCGCCGTAGCGCGCGAGCGGGTGGGCGAGGCTGATCGAGCGGGTGCCGCCGGGCGCGTAGAGGCAGGCGTCGCGCAGCGCCCGAATCTCGGCCGCGCTGCGCACGGACGAGAGCTGCAGTCCGGCCGCCCCCGCCTCGAGCAAGCGGTTGACGAGCCCGCGGTCGAGCACGGGCAGCCGCACGACGACCGGCAGGCCGAGGGCCCAGCCGTGGCGGACGAGGCGCAGGGCCTCCGCTTCGGAGAGCTGGGAGTGCTCGAGGTCGACGACGGCGAAGTCGAGCTCCGCGGCGACGATCTCGATCACCTCGAGGGCCGCCAGCTTGACGAACGTGCCCTGCGCCCTCCGCTCCGACAGCAGGCTTGACAGCCGTTCGCTCATGTGGGACGTTATTTCACATCGTGAGGCGGGTCGCAAGTTGGCAGGCCACGCCGTCCAGCGTCCCAGGAGGAGAAATGGCAGCTTCCGGACCCGAGGGAGGCCGCGGGCTCAGGCGCAACGCGGTCGGGCTCCCAGGGCTTGTCGCCCAATCGCTCGGCGTCACGGCCCCGGAGATCTCGGCCGTGGTGATCGCGGCCGTCGTCGCCACGAAGGTCGGCGGCTTCACCCCGCTCGCGTTCCTCGTGGCAGGCGTCGGCGCGATCGGCCTCGCGCTCGTCTACGGCCGTTTCGCACGCTACGTCCCGAGCGCCGGTGGCACGTACGCGATCGTGCGCGCCGGGCTCGGCCGCGACGTCGGCTTCCTCGCCGGGTGGACCGTGCTCGCGGTCGGCGTCATCTTCGTCCCGGGCCTGCTGATCGCCGGAGCCTTCCTGCTGCAGAACTTCTTCTCGCTCGTCGCCGCGTCGCACCCGTTCCTCTACACGAGCTGGTGGGGCTGGGCGCTCGTGCTCGGCGCGCTGCTGGTCGTCATCTCGTACGTCGGGATTCAGATCTCGGCGCGCGTTCTGCTCACGCTGACGGCGATCGGCGTGACGATGCTGTTGATCCTCGACATCGTGATCCTCGCGAAGGGCGGTGCGCACGGCTGGGCCTGGGCCTCGATCTCGCCGTGGTCGACGCACGGCTTCGGGTTCGGCTACTTCGCGCTCGGCGTCGGGATCGCGATGACCGGCTTCTCGGGCTTCGAGACCGCCGTCTTCCTCGCCGAGGAGGCACATACGCCGAAGCGGGAGGTGCCGAAGGCGGTGCTCGCCGCGGTGATCCTCGCGATCGTCTTCTTCATCATCACGACGTTCGCGATCGTCACCGGCTACGGGATGGACAAGGCGCCGAAGGCGTGGCCGAGCGACTCGGGCGGCGCGGTCGTCGGTCTCTCGGCGCAGTACATGGCGCTATGGTTCGGCAAGCTGCTGCTGCTGCTGCTCGCGATCTCGGCGTTCGCGTCGGCGCTCGGCACGGCGAACTTCACCACGCGCATTGCGTTCAGCTGGGGCCACGACGGCTACCTGCCGCGGGCGTTCGGCCGCACGCATGAGCGCTTCAAGAGCCCGGACGTCGCGATCGGCGCGCTCGCCGTCATCACCGCCGGCGTATTCGTCGCCGGCCTCGCCTGGCAGGGCTCGTCGTTGAACGACGCGGTCACGTACTTCAGCTGGCTGCTGCAGGTCGGGGCGACGGGGATCCTGCCGGTCTACGCCGCGGTGGGGATCGCCGGCGCGGTCTTCGCGTCACGCATCGGCGGGACGGCGGTCGACCGGTACGTCGCGCCGCTGCTCGCCGTGGTCGTGACCGTGGTCGCGGAGGTGACGGAGTTCTACGGCCAGACAGGGATCTACAAGTGGGCGCCGTACGTGATGCTCGCCTGGATCGCGCTCGGAGTCGTCGCCCGCGCTGCGACGCGGCAACGCGTCGCGGACACGGAGCGGCGCGCCGAGGCGGCGCAGGGAGAGCTGACGCCGACGCCAGCGGTATGAGCTCGGCATCGGACACGCGCGGGCACCTGATCGACGGCGACCGGGTGCCCGCCGTCTCCGGTGCGACCTTCGACGACCTGGACCCCGCAACGGGCCGGCCGCTGGTGACGGTCGCGCTCGGCGACGCGGCCGACGTCGATCGGGCCGTGGCCGCGGCCCGGGCGGCGCAACCCGCGTGGGCCGACGTCGACCCGCTCGAGCGCGGGCGGCTTCTGCACCGCCTCGCGGAGCTCGTCGAGCGCAACGGCGACGAGCTCGCCGCGCTCGAGTCGCGCGACGTCGGCAAGCCGCTCGCGGAGGCGCGGCGGGACGTCGCGCTCGCCGTCCGCACCTGGATCTACCACGCCGGCTGGCCGACGAAGCTGACCGGCACGACGAATCCGGCCGACGCCGGCGTCTTCTCGTACACCCTGCGCGAGCCGGTCGGTGTCGTCGGCGCGATCACGCCGTGGAACTTCCCGCTGCTGATCGCGTCGTGGAAGCTCGCGCCCGCGCTGGCCTGTGGCAACGCCGTCGTGCACAAGCCCGCCGAGGAGGCGCCGCTGTCCGCCCTGCGGCTTGCGGAGCTCGCACTCGAGTCCGGCCTCCGCGCCGGTGCCTGGAACGTCGTCACCGGCGAGGCGGAAGCAGGGGCCGCGCTGGCCGCGCACGAGGATGTCGACAAGGTCTCGTTCACCGGATCGACCGAGGTCGGGCGGCGCATCCAGCAGGCAGCGGCGGGAAACCTGAAGCGGCTGACGCTCGAGCTCGGCGGCAAGTCGGCGAACATCGTGCTCGACGACGCCGACCTCGACCTCGCGCTCGAGGGCGCGCTGCGTGCGACCTTCCGCAACGGCGGCCAGGTCTGTACCGCGGGCGGGCGGCTCGTCGCGCACGAGCGCGTCGCCGACCGTCTCGTCGAGCGCCTCGCCGAGCAGGTCGAGGCGATCCGGCTGGGGCCGCCCGATGACCCGGCGGCGCAGATGGGGCCACTGGTCTCGGCGCGACAACGCGACCGCGTGCTCGAGCTCTACGAGTCCGCCGTCGCCGAGGGCGGCCGCGCACTCGTGGGCGGCGGTGCGGCCCGTGTCGAGTCGGCACCGGACGGCTACTTCGTCCAGCCGTCGATCTTCGTCGAGACCACCAACGCGATGCGGATTAACCGCGAGGAGATCTTCGGTCCGGCCGTCGCGGTGATCCGAGTCGCCGACGCCGAGGAGGCCGTGCGTGTCGCGAACGACACGCGCTTCGGGCTCGCCGCCGCGGTCTGGACGCGCGACGGTGCGCGCGCGCACCGCATCGCACGCGCGCTGAAGGCCGGGACGGTGTGGGTGAACATGTACGGCGGCCTCGATCCGTACGCGGCCTACGGCGGCCGCGGCCTCTCGGGGTACGGCTACGAGCAAGGCCCGCAGACGATCGGAGAGTACACGATGCTCAAGACGGTGAGGACCGCGGTATGACGAGTCTCGGCGACCTCGACCGCGCGCACGTCATCCATCCCCATGCGGTCGTCGGCCGGCCCGAGCAGCCGATCGTCTGGGCGCGCGGCGAAGGCGCCCTGCTCTGGGATGCCGACGGCAACGAGTACGTCGACGGCACCTGCGGCCTGTGGCAGTGCGCCGTCGGCCACGGGCGCGCGGAGCTGGCCGACGCCGCGGCGGAGCAGATGCGCACGCTGGAGTTCTACGCGTCCTTCTGGGACTTCTCCAACGAGCCGTCGATCCGCCTCGCTGTGAAGCTCGCCGAGCTGGCGCCGCCCGGCCTCGACCACGTCTTCTTCACCAACGGCGGCTCGGAGGGGGTCGAGACGGCGATCAAGCTCGTGCGCCTCGCCTGGCATGCGCAGGGCGCGGTCGGACGAAGCACCATCCTCTCGCGCAAGTCGGCCTATCACGGCGTCGGCTCGGCGTCGCTGGCCGCAACCGGCATCCCGCCGCTGCAGCAGGGCTTCGCGCCGCTCGCCCCAGGCTTCCTGCACCTCTCGACGCCGACGACGCACTCGTCGACCGACGAGCTCGTCGCGGAGCTCGAGCGCACGATCGCCGAGCTCGGCGCCGAGACGATCGCCGCGATGATTGGCGAGCCGGTGATGGGGGTCGGCGGGATGATCCCGCCGCCGGAGGGCTACTGGCCGCGCGTGCAGGAGGTGCTGCGCGAGCACGGGATCCTGCTCGTGCTCGACGAGATCGTCACGGCGTACGGGCGCACCGGCCACTGGTTCGCCGCCGAGCGGTACCGACTCGACCCGGACGTGATCGTGACCGCGAAGGCGCTGACGAGCGGCTATGTCCCGATGGGCGCCGTGCTGATCCACGACCGCGTCGTCGCGCTGCTGGAGGGAACGCAGTTCCGCCACGGCTTCACCTACAACGGCCACCCGACCGGTGCGGCCGTCGCGCTCGCAAACCTGGCGATCATTGAGCGCGAGGGCCTGCTCGAGCGCGCGCTCGCGATCGGACAGCGGATGTTGGCGGGCCTGCGACCGGCGCACGAGCTCGACGCGGTCGCCGAGGTTCGCGGCGTCGGCGCGATGCTCGGGGTCGAGCTGGCGGGTGACCGCGACGCCGCACCGGTCGCGGCCCGAGCGCGGCGCAAGGGCGTGATCGTCCGTGCCTCCGGCCAGAAGATCGTCATGTCGCCGCCGCTCGTGATCACCGACGAGCAGGCCGACCGGGTCGTCGCGGTCGTGCTTGAGGAGCTGCGGGCGCTGTGAGCCAGGCGCTGAACGCCGAGGCGCCGGTCAACCAGTCGGTCGAGCGCGCCGTGCGCCTGCTGGGGTTCTTCTCCCCGGAGGAGCCGGAGCTCTCGCTCTCGCAGCTGACCCAGCGGCTCGGCACGAGCAAGGCGACGACGCACCGCTACACCCTCGCGCTGCGGCGCGTCGGCCTGCTTCGCTTCGAACCGGGCGCTGCCGTCTATTCGCTCGGGCCACGCATCGTCGAGCTCGCAGCGACCGCGCTCGCCGGCCTGCGCATCGTCCGTATCGCCGGGCCGACGATGGAGCGTCTCGTGGCGGAGCTGAACGAGACGGTCGTGCTCTCGATCTGGGACGGCGAGCAGCCCGTCGTCGTGCGCGTGGACGACAACACCGACCGGATCGTCCGCATCGTCGTGCGAACGGGTGCCCGGCTACCGCGCGCCGACTCCGCGCAGGGCAAGGTCTTCCTCGCCTTCGGCCCCGACTCGCGCGAGCTGTCCGCGCGCGAGCGATCGCGGATCCTCGAGACGCGCGTGGCGGTCAACTCCCAGGTCGTCGAGGGCATCCGGGCGATCGCGACGCCGATCTTCCAGGGCGGCGAGGTCACTGCCGCGATGGCCCTCGTCGGCACGATCGCCTCCCTGCCCGACGACGCGCGCTCCGCCCCCGCGGCGCGCCTGCGCGCAGCGGCTGAGTCGCTCTCCGCCGAGCTCGGAACCCTCTCGAACGAAAGGAACAGCGCCTGATGCCCGCCTACACCTGGAACGAGCTTCCCGACGAGCCGGTGCGGCCGGGCGTGCGACGACGCGGCTTCGGAACCGACGAGGTGATCCTCGTTCAGAACCTCTGCGAGCCCGGGATGGACGTGCGCCCGCACAGCCACACCTTCGACCAGATCGCGATGATCACGAAGGGCCGCGCGATCTACCACATCGGCGACGAGCCGAACGAGGTCGGCCCGGGCTCGATCATGTTGATCCCCGCCGGCGTCGCGCACTACATCGAGCCCGTCGGCGACGAGACGGTCGAAAACATCGACGTGTTCGCGCCGGCGCGCGAGGACTATCTCCACCTCGTCGAGTGGATGGGGGAAACCGCCTGAGAGTCGAAACCGACCTCGACGCGGCCGTCCGCGACTTCGCCTCGCGCTTCCGCGCCGCGCTCGAGCCGCCGGCGCAGGCGGGCGTGTCGATCGACCGCGCCGACCTCGCCGCGCGCTTCGCCGAGCCGTTGCCCCGGCGAGGCATGCCGCTCGAGTCGATCCTCGGCGAGCTCGAGGAACGCTCGGCCGGCGGCCTGGCCGGCGGAACCGGAGGCCGCTACTTCGGCTACGTCACCGGCGCGTCCCTGCCCGCCGCGACGATCGTCGAGGCCTGGACGGCCGCGGTCGACCAGAACGTCGGCATGTGGCCCCTCGGCCCTGCTGCGGTCGAGCTCGAGCAGGTGACGATCCGCTGGCTCGCCGACCTGCTCGCGTATCCGGCCGAGTCCGGCTACTTCGGCTCGGGCGCGACGATGGCGAACACCGTCGCGCTCGGCGTCGCCCGGCACTGGTTCGGTCGCAAGCACGGCGTGGACGTGATGGAGCAGGGCGTGCGTGCGCTGCCCGAGCTCGCGGTCTACGGCTCGGAGGAGCTGCACCTGTCCGACCACAAGGCGCTGCGGACACTCGGTCTCGGCTCCGGCTGCGTCCGGCGGATCCCGATCGACGGGCGCTACGCACTACGGGTCGAGCGGCTCGTCGAGGCGATCGAGCGGGACAAGGCGAACGGCGTCGAGCCCGCGATCGCGATCGCGCAGGCCGGTTCAGTGAACACGGGTGCCTGCGACCCGCTCGACGCGATCGCCGACGTCTGCGCCGAGCACGGCCTCTGGCTGCACGTCGACGGCGCGTTCGGCGCCTTCTTCGGCCTCTGGAAGCAGGGCGAGCCGCTCGTCGCGGGCATGGAGCGCGCCGACTCGCTGGCGGTCGACGGCCACAAGTGGCTGAACGTCCCCAACGGCGTCGGCTTCGCGCTGCTGAAGGATGCGGCCCTCCATCGCGAGACGTTCGCGGGCAGCGCGGCCTATCTCACGGCCGGCGCCGGGCAGAACCTGCACGAGCTCGGCATCGAGGCGAGCCGGTCGTGGCGCGGCGCCTGCATCTGGGCCGCGCTGAAGCAACTCGGTCGCGAGGGGATGGTCGAGCTCGTGAGCGGGTGCTGCGAGGCGGCACAGGAGCTGGCCATGCTCGTCGAGCGCTCGCCGCGCCTGGAGCTGACGGCGCCCGCGCCGACGAACGTCGTGTGCTTCCGCTACCGGCCGGAGGGCTGGCG
>JBHEMK010000076.1:0-5536 GCA_046262635.1 Gaiellaceae bacterium | reverse complement strand
GCCTGATCGTCGGTGCGAGCGCCGTGATCGCGACCTTCGCCGCGGCGACGCGTCCTTCCTCGAGCACGACGATCGCAGTGGCACCGACGACTGCGATTTCCATCTGCTGCCGGTACTCGAGCCGGGCGTAGCAGCTACCCGCGCCGTCGGGGGGAACGGGCACCGTGACCTCCGTGAGGAGCTCGCCCGCCTCCGCTGTCGTCCGGCCTGGCGCGGCGACGAGATCGGCGACCGCGACGGAGCGTTCGCCGGCCTCGGTGCGGAGTGTCGCGGAGGCCCCGAACGTCATCAGCGGGCCGCCGAGCTCCATCGCGGGCGAGGCGTTCATCAGATTGCCGCCCACCGTGCCCTGTGCCCGGGTCGCATGCGAGCCCACGATCGAGGCGGCGTCCGCCAGCGCGGTGAAGCGCTCGAGCACGAGCGGGTGTGCCGCGATCTCCCCATGGGTCACCAGGGCGCCGAGGCGGAGGGCGTCACCGGCGAGCTGGACGCCGTGGAGCTCAGAGACGCGGTGAATCGCGACGAGGCTCTCGGGCAGCGGCGCCTTCCCCTGGCGCGCGCCGACGACCAGGTCGGTGCCGCCGGCAACCGGCCTGGCGCCGCGAGACATGGCCGCCACCGTTTCCTCGACCGTGTCCGCCCCGACGTAGGTCCGTGTCACGGCCTCGTCTCCCAGACACGCTCGGGCGTCATCGGCAGTTCGCGGACGCGCCGGCCAACCACCTGCGCGAGCGCGTTCGCGATCGCACCCGCGGTGGGCACGCTGGGCGGCTCGCCGACCCCTTTCGAGCCGCGCGGACCGCCGTTTTGGGCCGGGTTCTCGATCCACTCGACGTCGATCCGCGGCACGTCCGAGGCGGTTGCAAGCTTGTAGTCGAGGAGATGCGGGTTGCGCTGCCGGCCGTCGGCGTCGAACTGCGTGCGTTCCGACAGTGCCTGCCCGATCCCCATCACGACCCCTCCGAAGACCTGGCCGTCGGCGCCGACCCGGTTCACGATCGTGCCGGAGTCGTGCACCGCCGCCACCTGCAGAACACGCACAACGCCGGTCTCGCGATCGACCTTGACGCGCACCGCGTGGGTGAAGAGCTGCGGCTCGAGAAACGACTCGAACCCGAGCCGCCCGAGGCAGCCCTCTCCAGGATCGGAGGGGGGGTTGTCCGGCACGACTCCCGAGCCCTTGCCGAGGATCGTCGTCCCGGAGCCGGCCAGCTCGGCGATCGACACCGTGCGCCCCGGCACGCCGACGAGCCCAACCTCGCCGCCCGCGAGCACGAGGTCCTCCCTCGCGACCTCGAGCTTCTCGGAGGCGAGGTCGAGCAGCTGCTCGCGCACCTCGCGCGCCGCCTCCACGACCGCGCGCCCGTTGTTGAAAGTCGTCTGTGACCCCGACGAGCCCATGTCCCACGGCCCGGCCTCCGTGTCCTGGTAGAGCAGCGAGAACGCGCCCGGCTCCATCCCGAGCGTCTCGGCGACGAGGAGTGGCAGTCCCATCACGGCGCCGCTGCCGTTCTCCTGGGCGCCGGTGATGATCGTTCCGGAGCCGTCGCCGTTCAGCTTCACGTAGGCGCCGGAGGCGGCGCCGAACGAGGGCCACCACCCGCAGCCGACGCCGATCGCCTCGTCCTCTCCGGGCTCGCCGCCGGCCCGGATCAGCTCGACGGCGCGCTCGAGGGTCTGCTTGATCCCGAGCGTCCCGAAGACCTGGCCCGTCGGGCTCACAGCGCCCTCGTCGAGGAGCGTGCGTCGACGCAGCTCGACCGGGTCGAGCCCGAGCGCCTCTGCCAGCTCGTCCATGTGCTGCTCGAGTGCCCAGCACACCTGCGGCGCGGTCGGCGCCCGGATCGAGCCGGACGGCTGGTTGTTCGTGTAGACGAGCGTCGACTCGACCTGCACGTTCTCGAGCACGTACGGGCCGCACGCGTGCATTGCGGCGAGCTGCGCGAAGAACCCGCCCTCGCCGCAGTAGGCGCCGCCGTCCAGCACCAGCCTGCCACGACGAGCGACGATCGTCCCGTCCTTCCGCGCGCCGGTCTCGAGCTCGATCACCATCCCCTCGCGGCGGTGGTCCGGGGCGGTGAACTCCTCCTCGCGTGAGAAGACGAGCTTGACCGGCCGCCCGGCCGCGCGCGCGAGCGCCGCCACGTGACCCTCGAAATGGAAGTCGCACTTTGATCCGAAACCGCCGCCGAGGAGCGGCACGATCACCCGCACGTCTGACTCGGGGATCTGGAGGACCTGAGCGACGCCGCTCCGAGCCGCGAAGGGCACCTGCGTCGACGACCAGACGGTGACGCGGTCGCCCTGCCACTGGGCGAGGATCGCCCGCGGCTCGATCGGCGCTCCCTGGGAGGCATCCGCAACGTACCGGCCGGCGACGACGACGTCGGCCGCGGCCAGTGCTGCATCCACGTCACCCTTCACGACGGTGGAGTAGCCGAGCACGTTCCCGTCGCGGCCGAGCGACTCGTCGCCCTCGTACGACTGCCAGTCCTCGTGGATCAGCGGAGCGTCGCGGTCGAGTGCAGCCTCGACGTCCGAGACCGCGGGCAGTGGCTCGTATTCGACCTCGATCAGCTCCGCCGCCTGCGCGGCGATCTCGGGCGTGAGCGCGGCGACGGCAGCGACGACGTCCGCCTCGAACCGAACCCGGTCCTTCGCAAACAGCAGCCGGTCCTTGACCATCTGCCCGTAGCGCACGTCGGGCACGTCCTCGTGCGTGATGACGGCGAGCACGCCGGGGAGCGCACGCGCCTTCGCCGTCTCGATCCCGACAATCCGCGCATGCGTGTGGTCGGCGTAGCGGAGCTTCGCGTGGAGCTGCCCCGTGAGATTGACGTCGGCCGTGTAGCGGCCGGTACCGGTCACCTTTTCCTTGCCGTCTGGACGCACGAAGGTGCCCGGGGCCATGCCGTGAGCATAGACAGACGCGCCGGCGCGATCGAGCGGGATCCGGGCGGTCGCTGTGGCCGGCCGGGCGACTGTGGCGTTTTGCCGACCTCGATCGCGCGCAAGCCCGGCCGTTCCGGCCACCAGCCTGGCTGCTTTCGATCGACCGGAGGGCTCACCCTCGGCCCGGACGGCGACAGGCGCCTGGGGCTGGCGGGCTGAGCGTTCGCCGCCGAGAGCCGGAGGCGACCGCGCGGCGCGGGACGCGTCTCGTGATGGTCGAGGGGGGTATGGCTGTAGGATCTTGCGCCTTGCAGAGGCAACGAGTGAGGGGAGATGAGCATGCGGGTATTTGTCGGCGCCGCACTGGCGGTGCTTGCACTCGCGGTGGCCGGCGCTGCCTCCGGAGGTACCGGGAAGGTCACCGTCGGCAGTCCACCTGCTGTGACGCCGCAGAACCACCAGAACGAACCGGCTGTTGCGATCGACGCGAACCATCCGAACGTCGTCGTGGCCGGGGTCAACGACTTCGTCGACTGGGCCCCGTGCCCGCAGCAGGATGCGACCGAGCAGGGCACGTGCGCGGATTCCGCCGACAGCGGGGTGGGGCTCTCCGGCGTCTACTTCTCCTTCGACAACGGCAACAGCTGGACGCAGCCGACGTATTCCGGCTGGACGGCGGCGGACTGCGCCCCGACGACCCCCTGCACGGCTCATCCCGGGCCGATCCACACGCTGCCGGGGTACTTCGAGCACAACCTCACGAGCTCTGGCGATCCCGGGGTAGCGATCGGCCCGATCCCGCGGAACGGAGCCTTCTCCTGGGGCAACGGCTCGCGGGTCTACTACGCCAACCTCGTCTCGCCGTTCGTTGCGAGTGGCGGGCAGCCGTTCCCGAACCGCGTCTTCCGCGGCTTCGTCGGCGCTGCGGTCTCGAGGCTCGATGACCCGACGGCGGCGAGGGTGCAGCAGCAGGCGAGCTGGCAGGCGCCGGTGCTCGTGAACACGCACGCGAGTCAGACGGCGTTCGAGGACAAGGAGCAAGTCTGGGCCGACAACGCCTCGTCGAGCTCGTTCTTCGGGCGTGTCTACCTCTGTTCGGCGCAGTTTCGAAGCAACGGGCATCACAATCCCGGCAACTTCCCGGCGCCGTTGATGATCTCCGTCTCCGCCGACGGGGGCTCCACCTGGCGGACGCAGCAGCTCATCCCGGCCGGGACGGGCGGCCGCGGGCCGGAGCAGTTCGGGCTCAGCGGCTGCACGATCCGCACCGACAGCCACGGGGTCGTCTACGTCTTTGCCGAGATGTTCCAGAACCCGGCGCTGGTGGGGCTGCCGACGCACGGCTCGCAGGTGATGTTCAAGTCGACCGACGGGGGTGCGCACTTCACGAAGCAGCGGGTGATCCAGCCTGTCACCGATCCGTGCTTCTTCGTCGATCCCATCACCGGGCGCTGCGTGATGGACGGATTCGCAGGGGCACGCACCGATCTCGCCTCCTCACCCAGCGTCGACATCGCCAACGGGGCGCCGAGCGGGGCGGGTGCGACGAACGAGATCCTGGACGCCTGGGCGGACGCGACGCCGGGCCTCAACTCCGAGCAAGCACGCGTCTCCTGGTCGACGAACGGCGGGGCGACCTGGAGCACGCCCACCGCCGTGCAGCTCGCGGGTGATCGTCCGGTCTACGCCGCGCCGGCGATCTCCCCGACGGGCGACCGGGCCTACGTCGTCTACGAGGCGGTGCGCGATCCGTGGCGCGGCTCGGACATGACGAGCACCCGCCGCTACCGCGGTGTTTTCCTCACCGCGCCGATCGCGGGCGGCGCGCCGGGCTCCTGGACGCTCTCAACGGTCGGTCCTGACGGCGATCTCCGCGGGACCTACCCGGGCCACGACATCTATCAGGAGCGGATCGGCGACTACGTCTATGCGGCCGCCACGCGCTCGTACGGCGTCGGTGTCTGGACGGACGCCCGCGATGCCGAGGTCTGCCCTGCAGTGCAGGATTATCGCGCAGCCTCACTGGCGGCCGGAAGCCTGGCTCTTCCCGCACCGTGGCCGCTCTTCACCTGCCCGCGGTTCGGCAACACCGACATCTGGGCCGCAACGACGGGCTAAGAGACCAGCGGAGCGGGTCCGACCGACTGCCGGACCCGCTCCGAGCCTCCTCCGCCCGGACGCGTGTCTAGTCCGCGCCGATCTCCGGGAGCGGTCCAGCGAGCGTATGGGCACCTCGGCGGCCCCTCGAAGTATCGGCCGCCGCCGGGTCTGCACCTCTGCCGGCGTTGCGCTCCTGCCGCTCGAGCCTGCCAGTCCTCCCGCTGCGCACGGCCCGGGTCATCGGGGCCTGCAGCGTCGACCAGGACGAGCTGGGCTGGCACAGGCTCGCGCGGCGTCGGCCGGCTCGCAGCCGGAGCCGATGTGGTGTCTGGTGTCCGCGCTGGACCACGGCGAGGCCGGTGCGCTCGAGCTCCTCGTCCGACACGTGCCGTCTGATGCCCTTTACGACGTAGCGGCCGTCGGTAGGCACCGTGCGAGAGCTCCTCCCCCGTTCGGGGGAGGAGCTCTCTTTGGTGCCGTGCCGATAATGGGTTGTGTCCTCTCGCGGTCGTGATCATGGGTGTTGTCTTCCGGCGCTCGACGC
>JBHEMK010000075.1:0-6083 GCA_046262635.1 Gaiellaceae bacterium | reverse complement strand
GGTGCGAACGGTCGCCGAGGAGATCGACATCTCCGAGCGCTCGACGAGCGCCTTCGAGCCGACGGGCTGCCCCGTCGAAACGTACTCCTCGACGACGCGCCGTAGGATCTCGCGCTGGCGCTGTGTCAGTTCGGTGACGAGGGCCATTTGCAGGGAAATTCTAGCCTGACCGGCGGATCGCACCTAAGCCAGGAGCGCGGCGGTGACCGCGCCGCCGAGGAAGCGGCCGCGCTCGGTCAGCGCCAGCGTGTCGCCAGCGCCGTTGCGGTGCACCGCCAACCCCAGCAGCTCGAGCCGGTCGAGCGCCTTGGCGTCGAGCGCCTCGGCCAGTCCATCGCCGAGCGAGAGCGGCTCGTCCAAGCGCAGGCCGAGCATGACCCGCTCCCGCCGCAGCACATCCTGATCGAGCGGCTCGAGCTCCCGTTGCGGCGGCTCGCCGCGGGAGAGCGCAGCGAGATAGCGCAGGAGTCCGGGCGTGTTCTGCCAGCGGCGTCCCTCGATCGTCGAGACCGCGCCGAGACCGAGACCGAGGTAGTCCCGGCCGAGCCAGTAGGCCAGATTGTGCCGCGCCCGCAGGTCGCGCCCGCCCGCGTGCTCGGGGGCACGGCAGAAGTTCGCCGTCTCGTACCAGCGGAACCCGGCGCCGGTCAGCCGACGGACGACGCGCTCGAAGTAGTCCTCCATCGCCTCCGCCTGGCGTGCAAGCTCGGCTCCGTGGGCGTGGGTGAAGCGCGTCCCCGGCTTCGCCTCGAGCTCGTAACAGGACAGGTGCTCCGGCCCGAGTTCGAGCGCGTCGCGGAGGTCCGCCTCCAGGTCGGCGGCGCTCTGGCCGGGAACCCCGTAGATGAGATCAAGCGAAAGGTTGTCGAAGCCCGCACCACGGAGCGTCTGAACCGCGCGGCGGACATCATCCGGCTGGGCGCGACGCTCGAGCGTCGCGAGCAGGTGCGGCTGGAAGCTCTGTGCGCCGAGGGAGATGCGATTCACACCTCCGGCCCGAAGCGCACGCGCAAGCTCGGGCGTCACCGTCTCCGGGTTCGCCTCGACAGTGACCTCGGCCGCGGCGGGCAGCGCGGCGAGCAGGCGAGCGAGGTCAGGGAGGGCCGTGAAGGTCGGGGTGCCGCCGCCGAGAAAGACCGTCTCGATCGCGTCGGCGAGCAGCCCCCGGTCGAGCTCCAGCTCATGAAGGAGCGCGTCGACGTAGGGCGCATGCTCCCCTGCGCGGCCGGTCACGGTGACGAAGTCGCAGTAGCCGCAGCGGTGCGCGCAGAACGGGAGGTGGACGTAGAGGTGACGGGCGCCGCTCACTTCTTCCCGTCCCCAGACCCGATATTCAGGACGGCGAGGAACGCCTCCTGCGGAACCTCGACCATTCCGACCTGCTTCATCCGCTTCTTGCCCTTCTTCTGCTTCTCGAGCAGCTTCCGCTTGCGCGAGATGTCGCCGCCGTAGCACTTCGCGAGCACGTCTTTTCGCCGCGCCTTGACCGTCTCTCGGGCGATCACGCGCGCGCCGATCGCGGCCTGGATCGGCACGTCGAACATCTGCCGCGGAATCTCCTTGCGGAGCTCCTCGACGAGCAGGCGGCCGCGGTCGTAGGCGAAGTCGCGGTGGATGATCAGCGACAGCGCGTCCACGGGCTCGCCGCCAACGAGCACGTCCACGCGCACGAGCGTTCCGGGGCGGAACCCGGCAAGGTCGTAGTCGAAGCTCGCGTATCCGCGCGTGCGCGACTTCAGCTGGTCGTAGTAGTCGAGCACGATCTCTGCGAGCGGCAGTTCGTAGGTCAGGTGGACACGCTCGGGCGAGAGGTATTCCATCTGGTCGAAGCGACCGCGGCGGTCGTTGTTCAGCTCCATCACAGCGCCGACGTACTCCTTCGGGACGATGATCGATGCTCTGATGTACGGCTCCTCGACCTCCTCGACCTCCGAGGGCATCTCGGAGGGGTTGTGCACCTCGCGCCACTCGTGGTTCCGCTCGAGCACCCGGTAGGCGACGTTCGGCGCCGTCACGAGCAGGTCGAGGTCGAACTCGCGCTCGAGCCGCTCGCGGACGATCTCCATGTGCAGCAGCCCGAGGAAGCCGCAGCGGAAGCCGAAGCCGAGCGCCTGCGAGGTCTCGGGCTCGTAGACGAGGGCGGCGTCGTTCAGCTTCAGCCGCTCGAGGGCGTCCCGCAGCTCCGGGTAGTCGTCGGACTCGGTCGGGAACAGACCCGCGAACACCATCGGCTTCACGTCCTTGTAGCCGGGCAGCGCCTCGGTCGCGGGACGGGCCACGGCGGTGATCGTGTCCCCGACCCTGAGCCGGGAGACGTCCTTCAGGCCGGTGACCACGTAGCCGACCTCGCCGACCCCGAGCGACTCGACCGGCGTCATCGTCGGCGAGAAGAACCCGAGCTCCTCCGTCTCGAAGCGTGTCTTCGTGGCCATCGTCCGCAGCGCCTCGCGGCCCGTGAAGGAGCCGTCGATCACGCGCACGAATGCGACGACTCCGCGGTACTGGTCGTAGGAGGAGTCGAAGATCAGCGCCCGCGCGGGCGCACCCGCGTCGCCTGTGGGAGCGGGCACGCGTTCGACGATGGCGTCGAGCACCTCGCCGACGTTCTGGCCCGTCTTCGCCGAGATCCGGACGACGTGGTCGGCATCGTCGCCGATCAGGTCGGCGATCTCGGCGGCGGCGCTGTCCGGATCGGCGGCCGGGAGATCGATCTTGTTCACGACCGGGACGATCTCGAGGCTGTTCTCGATCGCGAGGTAGGCGTTCGCCAGGGTCTGCGCCTCGATCCCCTGCGCCGCATCGACCAGGAGCAGCGCACCCTCGCACGCCTGTAGCGAGCGCGAGACCTCGTAGGTGAAGTCGACGTGACCGGGGGTGTCGATCAGGTTGAGCTCGTAGCCCTTCCAGCTGACGCGCACGGCCTGGGCCTTGATCGTGATTCCGCGCTCGCGCTCGAGGTCCATCGTGTCGAGCAGCTGCGCGCGCATGTCGCGCGCGGAGACCGCCTCGGTGAGCTCGAGGATCCGGTCGGCCAGCGTGGACTTCCCGTGGTCGATATGGGCGATGATCGAAAAGTTTCGGATGCGCTCCTGGTCCATGACGGGCGCGACGATCGTAGCCGTGCAGTGCTTCGCACGAACTGCCGATGCCACGACGGCCTCGCCTCGCGGTGAGCGTCACGTCGAGACCGCCGCGGCCAGCCGGCGCGAACGCCGCACCCGCCGCGCTCCCGCAGAGCTGCCACCCGCGACCGCTCGCGCGGTCGAGCGCGACGCGGCGGGGCGAGCCTTCGAAGGCGAGGTGGCGGCAGTCTCTGCGAGGATCGCCTGTCGCACACAGACGGCAGGCTCGGGCGGACGCCGACCAGGGAGGAACGCGTCGCGGCTTCGCGGCGGGCTCCGGGGTCGGAGCGCTGAGGAGCAGTCGGCGCGGCCAGAGCGGGCGACGACGTCGCGCGGAGGGCGCTTGCGACGGAGGGGGCCGCTCACACACCCTTTGGCGGCGGCGAGCTCCTGCCGACCCGACTGGCCTAAGCCTAGCCGCGGCGGAACCGGTCGCCCAGAGCCAGCACCGTCTGGAGCTCGCCCACGCGCAGCACGCGGCACGCTGCGACGTAGACGGCGACGGCGGCCGCGAGCGCAACGCCGAGCGAGAGGGCCTGGCCGCCGAACGAGCGCCCGAGCGCCGAGTCCAGCGGTTTCCAGACGCCGTAGGACACTGCCGCGACGAGCGCGGACGCGGGGACGATCTTCACCATGGCCGCGAGGATCTCGCCGCCGCCCAGTCGGCCCAGGCGCCGCCGCATCAGGACAAGAAGCGCCCACGTCCCAGCGATGTTCACGATCGCCGTCGAGAGCGGGATCCCCCAGGTACCGAAGCGGTAGAACGCGAGGTCGAGCAGCGCGTTGACGAACAGATTTGCGAGTGCGACGACCAGCGGGAGCCAGTTCTCCTGCAGGCTGAAGAACGCACGGTTCAGCAACAGCATCGTTCCGTTGAAGACGAGCCCGGCGCTGAATGCCGCGAGCGCGCCGGCGACGACAGGCGTCTGGTTCGGCAGGAAGGCGCCGCGCTGGAACAGGATGCGGACGATCGGCTCCGCGAGGACGGCGCTCACCACGGCGGCGGGCGCGAGCAGGAACGCGATCTGTCGCAGCCCGCGGCCAACCGTCCGGCGGAAGCCGTCGAGGTCGCCGCGCGCGGCCAGCCGCGACAGCGTAGGGAAGAGCACCGTGGCGATCGCGACCGAGAACATTCCCTGCGGGAGCATGTAGACGAGGAACGCTTTCTGGATCGCCGTCGGCGCAAGGTCGCCGTTGATCAGGCGCGAGGCGAAGAACTGGTCGATCGCAGCATTGACGTTGATCAGGCCGAGGCTGATCGTGACGGGCACCATCAGCACGAAGACGCGCATCACCATCGGGTCGCGCCAGTCGAGCACCAGCCGAAGCCGCCCGTCGCGGCCGCGCAGCCACGGGACCGGCAGGAACAGCTGAATGAAAGTCGCGACGACGATCGAGACCGCGTAGACGTAGAGCTTGGCATTCATCGTCTGCGCCTGCGGGACGCCGATGACGAGCCCGATGATGATCGCGATGTTCCAGAAGACCGGCGAGATCGCCGGCACGGTGAAGTGGTCGTAGCTGTTCAGGATCCCGACGACGATCCCGGAGACGCCGAGGAGCATGACGATCGGGAAGAGGACGCGCGAGAGGCCGACGGCGAGTGCGCGGTCGCTGCCCGGATTGCCGAACAGCCCGATGATCCAGGGCGCCACGAGGATGAAGATCGCCGTCAGGGCGCTCAGTCCGAGCAGCATCAGCCAGAAGAGGGTCGACGCAACACGCCACGCGCGCTTCCTCTCTCCTTTCTCCAACAGCTCGCTGAAGACGGGCAGGAATGCGGAGGAGAGCGCTGCGTCGGCGACGAGCGCGCGGACGACATTCGGGACCTGGAAGGCGATCGTGAACGCGTTGATCTTCCCGGCGGCGCCGAAGTAGTAGGCGGCGACGACCTCGCGAACGAGTCCGAGCACGCGCGAGAGGCCGGTCGCGAGCGCGAAGATCGCGGTCGACCGCGCGAGGCGCCGCCCCTCCCCCTCGTCGCCGGCCGCTGGCGGCGCGTCGGCAACCCGAACCCCCGCATCGGCCGGCGGCGGCCAGCCGTCGAGTGCCCTCGCATCGATCGGCGGGACACCGCGCTCGATCCGCCGCCGCTCCCGCTCGAGCCGCCTGAGCTCCCGCTCCCGCGCCCTGTCGCGCTCGCTCACGAACAGGAGCATAGGAGCCGGATCGCCCGCGCCGGCTCAGCTGTCCTGGCGGCGGTCTCTGCCGGAGCGCCTTTCGACCTCCTCGCGCTCACCTTGGGTGCGCCGATCCCCGCCGCACCGCGCTCGTCCCGCTGCCGCGCTCGTCCTCCGAGATGCTGCTCGTCCGTGCGCTCGGCATTCCTGGCTCGAGCGGACTCCCCTGCCGGCTTGCTACGATCGCCCGGCCCGCTCAGCGGGCAGTTTTACGCCGATGCCGAACATCAAGCAACAGGAGAAGCGTGTGCGCCAAGCCGCCCGGCAGCGGGTCGAGAACCTGCGCTGGCGCACCACGGCCAAGACGCTGATGCGGCGTCTGCGCGAGGCCGCCAGCGAGGGTGACCCAGCCGCCGTGGCCGAGCGCCACAGGGAGCTCGTCCGCTGGCTCGACAAGGCAGCGGCGAACGGCACGCTCCACAAGAACACCGCCGCCCGCCGCAAGGCGCAGGCCGCGCGCCTCGCGGCCGGCGACCGCTAGCTGCCCTGATCCTGCGATAAGCACCTGATGGGTCGCGATCGCCGCTGTTTGGGGGGATGTCGGCGGTCGGGGAACGGGGGACCGGTCGTTGTGGACATGGCGGCGTGGTCGACTCTCTGTGGTAGTTGCTAGGAGGGGTGGCTGCGCCGACGGCACACGTTCGGCTTGGTTGCGGGATCGAGCGAAGGCTCAGGCAGGTGCGCCTGCGAGGCCGCGGATGCGCTGCAGCGTTTCGAGGAAGTCGTTGAGCAGCGGGTAGCCAGCCGAGAGCCGCAAGACGAGTCGGCGTCCGGAGCGACC
>JBHEMK010000074.1:0-8801 GCA_046262635.1 Gaiellaceae bacterium | reverse complement strand
TCTCGTCGATCGATGCAGACTTGTTGTCGACGAGGCCGTGGGCGAGGCCGATCTGCTGGACGAGCTCGAACGTCAGGTCGGTGTCGAGTTTCGCGGTCTGCTTCGGCCATGCGATCCAGAGGCCGTCGGCGGGGCGCATGGTGTCCTGCAACCGGGCGAACCGGCGCTCGAGCTCCGCGTGCCGCGCCGTGAAGAGGACGAGCACCTCGACGTCTGGCTTGGCACCGAGCTTGACACCCAGCGGGGTGGCGCTGTAGTCGGCGTCAGGCACGCGCGAGCAGCTCGACCTCGCGCTCCACTGCGAGGCCGACGCCTTCCTTCGGTTCGGCGTCGTCGAGCGTGGCGCGGATCGTTTCCGCGAGCGGCCTGAGCGTCAGTCCTGCTGCGATCGCGCGCGTGACGTCGGCCTGCTGCATTCCCGCGTACTCCGGCGAGGCGATCCAAAGCGGCAGCTCCGTCCACTCGCCGAGGCCCTCGGCGAGCAGCCGTTCGTTCGGGACCCAGATCAAGTCGGCGTCGCTCCCCGAGACGCGGCAGCAGGTTGTCAGGATTGCACCGAAGGGGATCGGCAAGCCGGTCGCGTTGGTGAGCCCGCCCTCGTTCCACCCGATCCGGCGCAGCATCCACTCCGCCAGGTCGCGGACATCGATGAACTGCTTCGGGTCGTCCGGCCTCCCCGGCGCCAGGATGCGGCCGCCGCGGGCGACCCTGTGCGGCCAGTAGGTGAAGCGGCCCGTGGGGTCGTGCGGGCCGACGATCAGGCCGGGTCGGACGATCAGCGCCCGATCGCCGTAGCACTGCTCGACGACCCGCTCGCAGGCCGCCTTGAGGGCGCCATAGTGCTCCTCCGACTCGTCCGTCGCACCGGTCGCGACGGCTGCTCCCTCGACCGGCGGCAGGGACAGGTCCGCGTAGGCAGAGATGCTGGAGACGTAGAGGTAGAGGCCGACCCGGTTGCGCAACGCCTCGGCCGACAGCCGCACGACACGGGGAAGAAACGTGGACGTGTCGACCGCGACCTCCCACCGTCGGCCCTCGAGTGCGGAGAGGTCGCTGGCGCGGTCGCCGTACAGCCGCTCAGCCTCTGCGAAGAGGCCGGGGTTCGTCTGGCCGCGGGTGAACAGCGTGAGCTCGTGGCCGCCCGCGAGCGCGGCCTCGACGAAGACGCGACCGAGGAAGAGCGTCCCGCCGAGGACGAGGATCCTCACGGGGGATAGGACTCGACGGCGCGGGACACCGCTTCGGCGCGGACGCGCTTGTCGGCTCCGTGCACGAGCGGCATCAGGTGGCCGCCCTCACCGCGCAGCCGAGCAACGAGGTTGGGGCGGCACGACTGCCGCCTGTGACGCGCGCTCTCGGTTCTCGCCACCCCTAGCGGGCCCTCGTTGTGCGCCACCGCAGCCCCTCGTTTGGCCGGCAGGTTCGTGGCGTCAAAGCGGATCAGCTCCTGGAGGAGCTGGACGGGATCCGTCACAGCTCGGCGAGGGCCTCGAGCAGCCGGTCAACCTCGCCCGCGGTGTTGTAGTGGACGAAACCGACGCGGACGGCGCCCTCCGCGCCGAGGCCGAGCCGATCCATGATCTCGACCGCGTAGTAGTTGCCGTGCCAGACGGCGAAGCCTCGGTCCCCGAGCCGCCCGGCAGCCGCGCTCGCGCTCAGGCCCTCGACGCTGAAGGCAAAAGTCGGGACACGGCCGTCCATCGTCGGCAGTCCGTGCAGCGTCGCCCGACTGGGCAGTCCGTCGAGGAAGCGCTGCCCCAACTCCCGCTCGTGCGCTGCGATTGAGCCCCAGCCGAGCGACCGGAGGTAGTCGACGGCGGCGACGAAACCCGCAAGCAGCTCATGCGGCGCCGTGCCCGTCTCGAAGCGGTGCCCGAGCGGCTGGTCGGAGGCCGGCCGCACCTTATAAGGCCGCCAGGCCTCAAGCAGGTCGGCACGGCCGTAGGCCAGTCCGAGGTGGGGTCCGAAGAACTTGTAGGGCGAGCAGATCAGGACGTCAACGCCCCAGTCGCCGACGTCGATCGGGCCGTGCGGCGCGTAGTGGACGGCATCGGCCCAGGCGAGTGCGCCGGCTGCATGGGCGAGGTCGACTATGCGTTGCACCTCGGTGAGGGTCCCGACGGCGTTTGAGGCGACGGGGAAAGCAACGACGCGCGTCCGCTCGGAGAGCTGACGCTCGAGGTCGTCGTAGTCGATCGTCGTGTCGTCCCGGACGTCCACGAGGCGGACCTCGAGCTGCCTGTCGCGGGCGAGCTCGAGCCAGGGCGAGACGTTGCCGTCGTGGTCAAGGCGGGTCACGACGATTTCGTCCCCGGGCTGGAGCTCGCGGCCGACCGTCCGGCTGAGCGTGAAGTTGAGGGAGGTCATGTTCGCGCCGAAGATCGCCTCCTCCGGCTCGCAGCCGAGGAATTCGCCGGCGGCCAGGCGTGCCTGCGCGATCACGGCATCGGTTCGCCGGCTTGTCGAGAACGGCCCACCGGCATTGGCGTTGTCCTCGCGGAAGTAGCGCGAGATCGTCTCGATCACCGAGTCGGGCACCTGCGTGCCGCCGGGTCCGTCCAGGAAGACGAGGTCGGTCTGCAGCGCCGAGAAGCGGCGGCGGGCCGCTTCGACGTCGAGAGTGACGGCGCGCATGCCAAGGACGCTATCGAACTACGATTCAGCTGTGAGCATCACCGCGACGCCGCCGCGCGAGCGGCTCGACCGCGGCGAGGGCATCGGCCTCGGCCGGCCCTGGCACGTGATCGTCCTGAACGACAGTCACAACACGTTCGAAGGCGTGGCGCTCGCGCTCGCTGACGTGCTCCCGGGCGTGGCCTACGAGCAGGGGCTGCGGCTCGCCGACCGGATCCACCACGCCGGGCAGGCGATCGTCTGGTCGGGGCACCGCGAGGCCGCGGAGGCCTACTGGGAGCGGCTGGCAGGTCACGGGCTGACGATGGCTCCGCTCGAGCAGGGTTGAGGTCCACCGCTCGCCGGTGCCGCACGCTCAGCGACCCGCGGATGGAAGCGGTCTCGATCGGCTCGAGAGTGGAGTGCTCGACCTCGACGTCGAGCGGCACGCACGCCGGTCTCGCCGAAGGTGTGGCGCCTCTCCTTTCGCGTCTTGTGACCCCGGACCGCGGCCGAGTCCGAGAGGAGCGTGTCGAGCCTGCTGGCGCGTGGTGCGGCATGGTCGCGACGAAGCTGCGTCCCGCGATCGAGCGACCGCAATGCGAGCGAGCTCGCCTCGACCGCAGGGGGCGTGACCGTATGCTCGCGAGATGCCCGACGGCCCGCTCGCGATCCTTGGTGTGACGGGCTACACCGGCCGCCTTGTGCTCGAGCAGGCGCGAGCGCTCGGCCTCCCTGTACGACTCGTCGGCCGGCGGCGCGAGGCCCTGGACGAGCTGGCAGGGGAGGGAGAGGAAGTGTTCGTAGCGGACGCGCGGGACGAAGCCTCGCTGGCCGACGCGTTCCGGGGGTCCTTCGCGGTCGGCTCATGCGCCGGGCCCTTCCTCGAGCTCGGGCTTGCACCCGTCGAGCAGGCGATCCTCGCGGGCGCCCACTACCTGGACACGAGCGGCGAGCAGGCCTTCGCAAGGCTGATCCACCTCGAGCTCGGCGCGCGCGCGGCGGAAGCCGAGGTCGCGGTCCTTCCCTGCTTCGGGTTCGACTACGTGCCCGGAGACTTGGCCGCGCGGCTCGCGGCCGAGGGCCTTGAGCCGCTGGAGGAGGTGATCGCGGCCTACTCGGTCTCGAACGCATCCTCGTCGGCCGGCACGCGCAAGACGATCGCGCAGGTGAGCGGGCAGCCGCAGGTCGCCTGGGAGAACGGCCGGCTCGTCGAGTCGCGCTTCGGCGCGACGACCCGCAAGGTCCTGTTCCCGTTCGGCGAGCGCGACGTGATCGAGTGGAGCGGGACGGAGCCGCTGACCATCCCACGACACACGCAGGTGAGGAACGTTCGCTCGTACGTGCGTGCGCCCAAGTTGGCCGCCGCGGCCGGGCGCGTGGCGAGGGCGGCTGCGCCGCTCGGCCGCGCGGCCGCGCGCTTCGGGCCGGAGGGGCCCTCGCCCGAGGAGCGGGCCCGGGCGCGGTTCGCCGTCGTGGCGGAGGCGCGCGGCCCGCAGGGCGGGCGGCGTGTGACACTGAGCGGTCACGACATGTACGGGCTGACGGGGCTGCTGATCGCCCGCGGGGTCCAGCTGCTCCGGGACGGCGGCGCGAGCTCGGGCGGCGTGCTCGCGCCCGCTGAGGCCTTCGGGGCCCGGGCGCTCCTGGCGGGTGTCGCGCCCCTGCTTGAGATCGCCGCCATCGACGAGCTCTGACGTCCGGGCCGGTCCATACGCTGCGTCGCATGAGACGGCTCCGAGCGCTGAGCGAGGCGGAGTGCTATGCCCGCTGCTATGGGGCCTGGGACCCAACCGTCCGCGTCGTCAGACTACCGCTGCGGCGAACGCGCTTTCCAACGAGGGTCTCGGGCGAGGATCTTCGGCTCCGATTTGAGGAGCGGATCGCGGCGCGCGCGATCGTCCCTCCGGAGCTGGAAGCCGCGTAGGCCGTACGACCGAGGGGTAGCCGACTCGGTGCCGCCCACTGGCCTCACGCGGTCGGCGCCGATCTGAGCACAGGTTTGTCGAAGCGGCGCACCGTTCGGCCCGAGCTCTCCGCGATCCGCGGCGAGGGGGTGCCGGCGCGATGACTCCTTCGGACGTGCCGGACGTGCTTGCGCCCGGGCTGCGCGTCGTCTTCTGCGGGATCAATCCCGGACGGAGGTCCGCCGCCGCGCGGGCTCACTTCGCCAATCCGCGCAACGACTTCTGGCGCCTGCTCCACGCGGCCGGCTTCACCGGCCGCCTCTACGAGCCGGCCGAGCAGCTCGAGCTGCTCGGCGAGCGGATCGGCGTCACGAACGCCGCCCGCCGCACGACCCCCGGCTCCGGCGACCTCCGCCGGGGTGACTTCGAGGGTTCGGCCGAGCGGCTCGAACGCCTCGCCCGCACCTTGCGCCCTGCCTGGATCGGCTTCGTCGGCAAGGAGGCCTACCGCGGGGTCTTCAGGGAGCGGGCCGAGTTCGGCGTCCAGGCGCGGATGCTCGGCGACACGCACCTCTTCGTCCTTCCCTCGACATCGCCCGCGAACGCGGCGGTGCCCTGGTGGGACAGGCTGCGCTGGTTCCAGGAGCTCTGCGGCCGCTCCTCCGGGCTGCCGCTCCGCGATGCCGTTCGCGCGCTTGTCCTCGATCCCGCGGGCCGCACGCTCCTCGTCCGTTTCGAGGACGCCTTCGGCTCCTGGTGGTCGACGCCTGGCGGGGGAGTCGAGCCGGGGGAGAGCGACCAGCACGCCCTCGTCCGGGAGCTCGCTGAGGAGTGTGGCCTCGCGAGATTCGAGCCTGGCCCCCTGATCTGGACGCGCGAGCACTGGCTCGTCGACACGGCCCGGTGGGGTGGCCAGCGCGAGCGGCACTACCTCGTCCGGACGGAGACGTTTGAGCCGGCGCCGGGCTTCACCGACGCGGAGCTCGCGGCCGAGGGCGTCCACGAGGTGCGCTGGTTCGCGCTCAACGAGCTGGAGCGGCTCACCACCGGCCCGCGCCGCCTGGCCGAACTCGTGCGGGCGGTGCTGCGGGACGGTCCACCGTCCCAGCCCCTCGACGCGGGCGTCTAGCCCCGCCAGCGGTTGGTGATCGGCGTGCGGCGATCGCGGCCGAACGCCTTCGGCCTCAGCCGCACGCCCGGCGGCGCCTGGCGGCGCTTGTATTCCGCTCGGTCGATCATCGCCACGGCCCGCTCGACCACGTCCGCGTCGAAGCCGTCCTCCGAGAGCTCGTCGCGGGAGCGGTCGTCCTCGATGTACGCCTCAAGCACCCGGTCGAGCGCCGGGTAGGGCGGCAGCGAGTCCTCGTCCAGCTGGTCGTTCCGCAGTTCCGCGCTCGGCGCCCGGTCGATGATCGACTGCGGGACACGCTCGCGACCGGCCCGCTCGTTCAGGTGCCGGGCGAGCCGGAAGACGTCCGTCTTGAACACGTCCTTCAGCAGGGCGAAGCCGCCGGCCAGGTCCCCGTAGAGCGTCGCATAGCCGACCGACAGCTCCGACTTGTTCCCGGTCGCGACGAGCAGCCAGCCGAACTTGTTCGAGAGCGCCATCAGCAGCGTTCCGCGGATCCGGGCCTGGAGGTTCTCCTCCGTCAGGTCCGCGTCGAGCCCGGCGAAGGGGTCGGCGAGTGTTTCCAGGAACGCCTCCGCCATCGGCTCGATCGGCAGTTCCAGCAACGGGCAGCCGAGTCCCTCGGCGAGCCGCCGCGCGTCCCCGCGCGTCGCCTCCGACGAATAGCGCGACGGCATCGAGACGCAATGGACGCGCTCCGGCCCGAGCGTCTCTGCGGCCAGCGCTGCAACGAGCGCGGAATCGATCCCGCCCGAGACGCCGACGACGGCGTCGCTGAAGCCGTTCTTGTGCACGTAGTCGCCGAGGCCGAGCTCGAGCGCGAGCCGCATCTGCTCGAGGTCGTCGCAGAACGGGGCGAGCTGCGGTGCGGGGTGGCCGTCCTGCTCCCGCGGGACCCCGACGTGGATGATCGTCGCCTCGGCCGGGCCGCCCCGGTCGCGCGCGAGCGCCCGCCGGCGCGCGTCCGTGAGCCGCCGGCTGACGACCGCCGACGGATCAAGATCGACGACGAGCAGCGCCTCCTCGAAACCGGGCGCCCGCGCGAGCACCACGCCCTCGTCGTCGATCACCAGGGAATGTCCGTCGAAGATCAGCTCGTCCTGGCCGCCGAAGGTGTTGCAGAAGGCGACGAAGCAGAGGTTGTCGCGCGCACGCGTCCGGAACATCTGCTCGCGCTCGGCGTCGCGGCCGACGTGGAAGGGCGATGCCGAGATGTTGACGATCAGCTGTGCCCCGGCGAGCGCCAGGTCGGTTGCGGGCGGGCCCGGCTGCCACATGTCCTCGCAAACCGTGACGCCGAGGAGCGTGTCCCCGTGCTCGAGCAGGATCAGCTCGGCGCCGGGCGCGAAGTAGCGCATCTCGTCGAAGACGCCGTAGTTCGGCAGGAAACGCTTGCGGACGATCGCCTTCACCTCGCCCGAGGCGCAGACTGCGCAGGCGTTGAAGAGGTCACGGTCGAGGTACGGCGTGCCGACGAGTGCGACGATTCCCCGTGCGGTCCGGGAGATCTCCTCCAGCGAGCGCTCCGCCGCGCGGACGAAGCCGCGCCGCAGCAGCAAGTCCTCCGGCGGATAGCCGGTCACGGCGAGCTCCGGGAAGACCACGAGATCGGCGCCCTCCTCCTTCGCCGCCTCGAGCCGTCCGAGGATCAGCTCGCGGTTGCCGTCGAGGTCGCCGACGACGGGGTTGATCTGGGCCAGCGCAAGTCTCATCACTCCTAGGGTACGCCGTCCGACCGCGGCAGCACGCTCTGGGCAATGCGATTCCTCCGCCGCCCCCGCGCCGTGCGCCGCCGACTCTCGTTCAACGAGGAGCTCGAGCTCGTGTACTGGCGTACGCTCGCCGAGATCGAGCCGTTGCTCCGGCCGGAGGTCCCGGCTCGTCTAGCGGCGTAAGCGGATCGCGTTCAGGTCCTGCGCGACGATCTCGCGGGCCCGTGCGACGAGATCGTCCGGCGGGTCGTGCTGGGCGTGGAGGTAGCGCCCGGCGAGAGCGTCGAGGCGGCCCGACGCGATCGCGCGGACGAGCCGCGGCGCCAGCTCCGGCGGCGTCCACGGCGCGTCGTCTCCGGCCGAGGAGGTCATCTCGGTCCTGACGAGCCCGGGTGAGATCGGAAAGACGCCGATCCCGCGCTCACGCACCTGGTCGGCCAGCAGCTCGCTGAAGCGGTAGAGCGCGGCCTTGCTCGGGCCGTAACTCGTGTTCATCCCGATCCCGCTTCCCGGCAGGTAGGCCGATCCGCTCGTGACGTTGACGATTCGGCCGGTGCCGCGCTCGATCATCCCGGGCAGCACCGCGTGGCAGCACAGGAAGGCGCCGAGGATGTTGACCTCGAAGACGCGCCACCAGCGGCTCGGATCGTCCTCCCACATCGGCGCCTGGTCGCCGCCGATCCCGGCATTGTTGACGAGGAGGTCGATCGGGCCGAGTGTGAGCTCGACCTCGCGTACCCAGCGCTCGGCATCCTCGCGGCGGGAGACGTCGCCCTGAAGCGGCAGCCCGCCGATTGCTCTTCCGACCTGTTCGATCTGCTTCAGCGTCCGCCCGGTGACGGCCAGCCGCATACCCGCGGCGGCGAGCTCGCGCGCGATGTTGGCGCCGATTCCGCGGCCGCCGCCGGTGACGAGGGCAACCTGTCCAGCGAGCTCGGCCACGCCCGCAGCTTACGCGCCGGAGCCTCCGGCGTCGGTCACAGCCCGATGCGCAAGCGTCGTCCCACCTCCCGGTGCCACTCGTGTCGTTCCGCTGCCTTCGCCCTCTGTCTTCCGCAGGTCGCCTGGCGCCGGAGCTCAAACGGCCCGGGCGATCTCGTCCAGCGATTCGGGGTTCTCGAGGGACGACAGATCACCGGGATCCTGGCCGAGCGCGCGGGCACGCACGGCGCGCCGCACGATCTTCGCGCTGCGCGTCTTCGGGAGCGAGGCGACGAACAGGATCCGCTCGGGCCTGAACGCCCTGCCGAGCGCACCTGCGACCGCGGCGGCCACCTCCCGCTCGCTCGGCTCCTCGCCCGGTTTCGGAACGCAGAAGATCCAGGCGACCTCACCCTTGACCTCGTGCGGGACGCCGACCGCGGCCGCCTCCGAGACCTTGCCGCTGCCGATCGCCGCCGACTCGAGCTCGGCCGGACCGATCCGCTTGCCGGCAATGTT
>JBHEMK010000073.1:0-33907 GCA_046262635.1 Gaiellaceae bacterium | reverse complement strand
GGCCGGCCGACCAGTGTTCGACGATGGTTTCCCTCAGCTGCGGGGGGAACTGCACGCGACCGGAAACGATTGGTGATCACCGGCATCGACTCGGCCACCGGCAAGTCCCCGTACGGGTCGGGGTCGACATCAACTGCGCCTGATCGGGTTCATCAACAAAGCCCCCGACGGCCAACCTCGCGAAGGCGGTCGCAGACTCGGAGTTCACGCCCTGCTAGGCCGCGGGATCGACGGGAGGCGGCGGACCCGACCCCAGGGCCGCCGCCTCACGAGATTCTCCCAACCTGATACGGCGAAGCGACGCCCCGCGCTCGCCGATCCAAGCCCGAGGAGGCTCCGGGAATGAACACGACGACTCAACGCTCACGGCCTCCGCGATCCGCTCGTTCCAGTACGCACCGCCGCCGCCGACGAATCGCGCCCCTCGACGGGTGCGTCTTCGGTAGCGGCGTCCGCTGACGGTCAGGTTACGGCGACGATGATGTTCGCCGCATCGTGTGGAGTCAGGACGTCCGTATTCACGACCACGTCGAAGTGCGTTGACAGTTCCCGATTGATGCCGTAGAACCGCTTCAGGTAGTCGGCGCGTCCGATGTCCTCATCTTTGAGACGGCGCGCTGCGGCGCGGGCGTCCAGGCCGCTGTCAGCCGCAATTCGCGTGGCGCGAGTCTCGGGGGAGGCGGTGATCAGGACGCGCAACAGATCATCTCCAGCGAGCGCGAACGACGCGGCATGCGCGACGATCACGACCGACCCCTGACGCGCAAAAGAACCAACCGCAGCCTTAATCAACCCCCGAAGGTCGGCATCGCTCGGCAGGGCCCGCGTTACATCGCCGCTCGGTAAACGCGCCGCCGACCCCTCTTCGGCGACCCCACCAAGCAGTCTGGTGATGAGCGGCTTTCGCCGCTCTGCGTCCGCTACGAAGCCCGGATCCAGATCAGCCCACTCGGCAGCCTCCGAGAGCACCTCCTCGTCCACGTACCGAAAAGCGAGCCGTTCCGCGACGGCGCGACCCACGACTGCGCCGCCAGCACCGGTCGCATGCGAGATACAGATCGTACGGCGCAGCATCTCTCACGATCCTACGACACCACAAGGGAGCAGAGAGTCTCGAGGACCACTGGATGAGCCATACCGAGGACGGGTGGACAGGCTTGTGATCAGGCCAGCTTCGCGGGGCCCCCCAGCAACGACAGCAGCAAAGACAAATCCACTGCAAGGACACCCCTCGTTCGATCGAGGGATCAACAAGTCTTTAAGTCATCTCCGCCACTGCCGACATCGACCCTGACCACGGGCCAGGACGGACAGGCTGAGTCGTGAGCGGCGCCTGGTTGTCGAGTAGGCGGTAGAGGTGGCGGGCGAGGTAGCGCTTGAGGAGCCGAACGGCTTCGCGTTGGGTTTTGCCTTCGGCGATGCGTCGTGCGATCTAGTCCTTGGTTGCTTTGCCGGGCAATTCCTTTCTCGACGACGCCCTCCAGTACCGCCGAGCCGAGTGTGAGCGCCACGGCTCCACTGTCCTATTTCCGCCGAGGGGTTGCACTGCCGCTTGCACTCGACCCCCGTTTGGGTCTCATATCGACACCCATGTCCAGCAGAAGGCCCTGTTTCCAGGGCCTTTCTTTGAGCGGGCGATGGGACTCGAACCCACGACCCTCAGCTTGGGAAGCTGATGCTCTACCAACTGAGCTACACCCGCAACGTCAGCAATCGTAAAACAAAAATACCCGCCCAGAACTTGCAGTTGGGTGTTTTTGCTCTGGCCGCTTCAGCAGCCATCGAACAAGCTCGCCTTTCCTCGAGATTCTCGCCGGTCGTGTCGCGATGAGTTAATGCGCGGAGACCGTCAGCCGAACCGCCAGGATCTAAGTGAACTTTCCCATATATCTATTTAAATGTGGTCAAAAGTGGTATCGGTGTTGCCGTCAGTTCGCAGAACAAGGAGTCCGGAATGTCGAGTTCCGTCGCCCGCTTAGTGTCTGGTGCAGCCGTCGCCCGAGCCATCAAGGTCTGGTAGAGCCGTAACAAGCATGCGTTTTCCACGCGTCTAGGGCATCACCTGTCGAGGGAGATCCAGGCAGTGGACGACTGAAAGTCGAAGCCATCAACCGAGAACTTTTCGGGAGTCAAAAGAAAGCGCCGGAGCAGACACTCCGGCGCTTTCTCCTTGGAAGCGCGGCCTGGAGGGCCCGCAGTCCGGCACCGACGATCACAAGAGCCCTACCCGCTGAGCCACCTCAAGCGCGGGCTGACACGATCGGGCACTACGCGTGAGCGACGCGCCACAGACGGCCCTCGTCGAATCCCTTTGGGGTGCGACTCGCCGGCGGCCCGACCTACCTGACAGTCATCGAAGGCGCGACCGGCAAGGCAATCCACCGCTTCGGCGCCGGCGGCGACCTCGTGCGGCCGACGCGTTCCAATACCAGCCTCGGGCCGACTGCCCCTCGGCTGCAAGGACGCAGCGCAGCGCGAGGCCCGTCGGTCATGCAGAATGCTTCCCACCATGCGGGCGAGAATTGGCGAGAAACAGGAAGTGGCGAAAGGGACCCTGATGGTCGTGTTCGACCTCCTGGGCGCGGAGGTCGACTTCACCCCCGGCCAGTACTTCTGGGTCACACTCGTCGATCCGCCTTTCGACGACGAGAAGGGGCCGCGCCGGCACATCTCCGTGGTCACCTCGCCGAACGATCGCGGCGTGCTGGGGTTGTGCACGCGCGTGCGGGACAGCGCTTTCAAGCGATCGCTCGTCGAGCTCCCGGTGGGCGCGGACGTCGAGGTGGAGGAGCCGAAAGGCAGCTTCCTCCTGCCCGACGAGACCGATCGGCCATACGTGTTCGTCGCCGGTGGCATCGGCATCACCGTCTTCCGCTGCATGCTCCGCTACATCGTCGAGGAAGACCTGCTTCACCGCGTCACGCTCGTCTACTCGAATCGGGATCGCGAGTCAACCGCCTTTCTCGAGGAGCTGCTCGAGCTCGAGCGTCGGCACTCGAACGTGCGGCTTGTCCTCACAATGACCAACGAGCCGGCGTGGGAAGGCGAGACAAGGCGGGTGGAAGCCGACCTGTTGCGTGATCACTTGGGCGACGAGCTGCGAACCTCCCGCTATCTCGTGGCCGGACCGCCGCAGATGGTGGAGGCAGTCGTCGCGACGCTCGGCGACCTTGGCATCCCCGCCGATCAGGTGGTCGCGGACAGCTTCAGCGGCTATTGAGCGCCCGGTACGTCGGGCGTGAGAACGTCGTCAAAAGGCTGCAGCCGCGACAGGGAGCGGCCGGGGTGACGGTCTATTCGGACGGTAAAGCCTGCTTCGAGACGGCGGAAGAAACGATCGTCGTCCGGCCGCCGTTCGGGCTGGGACACGAGGCCCGCTACCAATTCGTCGAGACAGGCCCGCTGCTGGCTGCGCTGACCCAAGATCGCCTCATCGGCGTGCTCTTGGTCCGGCTCGGCGGCTACGCGGTGGGGGTGCTCGAAGGCGAGCGCCTCGTCGCCTCGAAGGTCGGACAGCGCCTCGTGCATGGGCGGCACCGGGCGGGCGGCTCCTCGGCAAACCGCTTCCGGCGCCGACGCGAAGAGCAGGCCTCCGCCCTCGTCCGCTCGGCAGCCTCAGAGGCCGTGCGCGTGCTGGAGCCATACCTTGACCGGCTCGACGCCGCCGCGCTCGGCGGCGACCGCTTCGCCGTGAGCGCGGCGCTCGAGTCCCGGCCCGAGTTGGCCTCGTTCGAAGCGAAAGCGATCCCCCGCTTCTTCACGACGCCGGATCCACGGCGCCGCGTGCTCGAACGGTTCGGATACGACCTCTACGCCGCAGAGTTGACCTCCGGCGCTACGCTTGCGTCATGACGCTCGCTCCGCACGACGTGCTCGGGACGCCGATCGAGCCGCCCTTCCCGGACGGTCTCGAGACGGCGATCGTCGGCATGGGCTGCTTCTGGGGCGCGGAGCGGGTCTTCTGGAATGCTCCAGGTGTCTACACGACCGCAGTTGGATACGCGGGCGGCTCGACGCCGGAGCCAACGTACCAGCAGGTCTGCAGCGGCACGACCGGCCACGCCGAGGTTGTTCTTGTCGTCTTCGACCCGGCTGTAACGAGCTATCGGGAGATCCTTCGGCTGTTCTGGGTAAACCACGACCCGACTCAGGGCAACCGCCAAGGCAACGACCGCGGGACGCAGTACCGCTCGGCGATCTACTGGACAAACGAGTCCCAGCATGAGGTGGCCGCCACTTCGCGCGACGACTACGAGCCCGTGCTCGCCGAGGCGGGCTACGGAAGGATCACGACGGAGATCGCGCCCGCGGGCGACTTCACCTTCGCCGAGGGTTACCACCAGCAGTATCTCGCCAAGAATCCGAACGGCTACTGCGGGCTAGGCGGCACGGGCGTCGCCTGTCCCCTTGGCCTCGCCAGCGCGGGCTAGCGTCGGATCGAAAGTACGCGGGCGCGCCAGGAGCCACGCGGCGCGGCAATCTCGACCTCGTCGCCAACCTTCGCACCTAGCAGCGCACTCCCGAGCGGAGAGTCAGGCGAGACGCCGCCGACGCTCGAGATCTCGACGTCGAGCCGTTCGCCCTGCTGGTCCTCGATCTCGACCTTCGAGCCGACCTCGACGACGTTGCTTGTCGCCGCGGCGGTCTCGTCGATCAGCACCGAGGTCTGGAGCCGATGCCGCAGGATGGTGATCCGGCGCTCGAGCAGGCCCTGCTCGTTCTTCGCCGAGTGATATTCGAAATTTTCGGAGAGGTCGCCGAAGCTGCGGGCGGTTGCGATCGCCTGGACGATCTTGGTTCGGCGTGGCCCCTCCAGCTCGGCCAGCTCAGCCTCGAGTTGCTCCTTCTGAGCCGCGGTGAGCTGTTCCTTCCGATCCTCAGACACGGGTCGGGAGCGTAGCGGCCTCGCGTTCGCGCTTGCGACGCGAGGAGAGGGAGTGGCGTCTGGTGGCGGCGAGCTCGACCTTGCGCAGGCGGATGCTCTGCGGCGTCACCTCAACGCACTCGTCCTCCCGGATGAACTCCAGCGCCTGCTCGAGCGAAAGCGGCCGCGGTGGGATCAGACGGACGAGCTCGTCGGAGGTGGACGAGCGCATGTTCGTCAGCCTCTTTTCCTTCGTCGCATTCACGTCGAGATCGTCTGCGCGGGCGTTCTCGCCGACAACCATTCCCTCGTAAACGTCCGCACCCGGGCCGACGAAAAGCGACCCGCGCTCCTGCAGTGCGAACAGCGCGAAGGCCACGGCCTTGCCGCTGCGGTCGGCGACGAGGCTGCCGGTCGGGCGAGTTCGCAGCTCGCCGTGCCACGGCTCCCAGCGCTCGAAGACGTGGTGCATGATCCCCGAGCCGCGCGTCTCGGTCAGGAATTCGGTGCGAAAGCCGATCAGTCCGCGAGCCGGGACGAGATACTCCATCCGCGCCCAGCCGGTACCGTGGTTCACCATCTTCTGCATCCGGCCCTTGCGCAGCGCCAGCAGCTGTGTGACGACCCCGATGTACTCCTCCGGGACGTCGATCGCGACGCGCTCCACCGGCTCGTGGCGCTTCCCGTCGATATCGCGGGTCAGCACTTCGGGCTTGCCGACGGTCAGCTCGAATCCCTCGCGGCGCATGATCTCGACGAGGACCGCGAGCTGGAGCTCGCCGCGGCCCTGCACCTCCCAGACCTCGGGGCGCGAGGTCGGCTGGATGCGGAGCGAGACGTTGCCGACGAGCTCCTGCTCCAGGCGCGTCTTCACCATGCTCGCGGTCACCTTGGTGCCCTCGGTGCCCGCGAGTGGGGAGGTGTTGATCCCGAAGGTCATCGAGAGGGAAGGCTCGTCGACCGCGGTCACCGGCAGGGGCCGCGGATCTTCGGGGTCGGCGATCGTCTCGCCGATCGTCACGTCCGGTAGCCCTGCGAGTGCGACGATCTCGCCTGGCCCCGCCTCGTCGGCCGGGACGCGGTCGAGCGCCTCGGTCACAAAGAGCTCGGTGACGCGGGCGAACTCAATCCTCCCGTCGGCGCGGCACCAGGCGATCCGCTCGCCCTTTCGCAGCGTGCCGTGCCGGATGCGAAGGAGCGCGAGGCGGCCCACATACGGCGATGCATCGAGATTCGTCACCAGCGCTTGGAGCGGGTGACCCGGGTCGTGCTCCGGCGCCGGGACGGTGCCCAGCAGGACCGAGAAGAGCGGGCCGAGGTCGTCTGCGAGCTCGTCGGGCGCGAGGCCGGCACGCCCTGCGCGGGCGTTGCAGTAGACGATCGGGAATTCGATCTGTTCCTCATCGGCGTCCAGGTCGAGAAAGAGCTCGTACACGTCGTTGACAACTTCCTCGACGCGCGCGTCCGGACGGTCGACCTTGTTGACGACGAGCACGACCGGCAGCCGCGCCTCGAGCGCCTTTCGCAGCACGAAGCGGGTCTGCGGAAGTGGGCCCTCACTGGCGTCCACGAGCAGCAGGACGCCGTCCACCATCGTCAGCCCGCGCTCGACCTCCCCGCCGAAGTCGGCGTGGCCGGGGGTGTCGACGATGTTGATCTTCGTCCCGCCGATGTGCACGGCGGTGTTCTTCGCGAGGATCGTGATGCCCTTCTCGCGCTCCAGATCCATCGAGTCCATCACCCGTTCGGCGACGTCCTGGTTGGAGCGGAACGAGCCGGACTGCCAGAGCATCGCGTCTACGAGCGTCGTCTTCCCGTGGTCGACATGAGCGACGATGGCCACGTTGCGGAGATCGTCGCGGCGGGCGCGGGCGCGGCTAGGCATGACGAGGAGGGTAGCTGGGCGCTCAAGGAATGCCGGCGCCGTGCCGATTCCTCGGTATGGGCAGATCGGTGATCGGTCTCTGCGTCGGCTTCGGGAGCCTGGTCGGCGGCTACGTCCCCGAACTGTGGGGCGCGTCGGGGTTCTCGGTCGTCTCGATCTTGTTCGGAGTTGCCGGCGGGGCAGCGGGCGTCTGGCTCGGGGTGCGGCTATCCGACGTCTGATCCCGACTGCTACGTTGTCCCTAAGGACGACAGTGGGTCGTCCCGTGAGAAAGCTTCTCGTTCCTCCTTCGGTGGGCATCGAGTCGTGATCTCGGATCCCGTACCAAAGGAGTCGAACATTTTGTCCGATCAAACGTTTCGTGCGCTCGGAGTGAGCGCCGTGGTGGCCCGAACGCTCGAGGAGCGCGGCTTCATGGCCCCGTTCCGGATCCAGACGCTTGTCCTCCCGGACGGGCTCGCAGGTCTGGACGTGCTGGCCAAGTCCCCGACCGGCTCGGGCAAGACATTGGTTTTCGGGGTGACGATCGCCGAACGCACCAGCCCGGACGACGGCCCTGCCGCCGCTCTCGTGCTCGTCCCGACGCGCGAGCTCGCGGCCCAGGTCGCCGACGAGATCAGCGGCGTCGCCGCGGCTCGAGGCCTCCGGATCGCCGCCGTCTACGGCGGCGCACCGCTCGGCGCTCAGGCGCGTCGTGCGAAGGACGCGCAAATCTTGATCGCCACGCCTGGCCGCCTGACCGACCTGGTCGAGCGCAGGCTCATCTCGCTCGAGCGCGTCCGCATCCTCGTCCTCGACGAGGCCGACCGGATGCTCGACATGGGCTTCAAGCCGCAGGTCGAGCGGATCGTGCGACGGCTGCCGCGCGACCGCCAGACGATGCTTTTCTCGGCCACTCTCGACGGTGAGGTCGGCGAGCTCGCACACGCCTTCACCTCCAGCGCCTCCCGCTTCGAAGCAGGCATGCCCGGTGAGCTGGAGCGGGGAGACGTCGATCACAAGTTCGTCTCGGTTACCGCCGACGACAAGGTCGACCGGCTGGTCGAGGCGCTGAAAAACGAACGGGGTCACGCGCTCGTCTTCGTCCGAACCAAGCGGGGCGCGGACCGGCTCGTCCAGAAGCTCAATCGCTTCGATGTCGGCGCGGTCGCAATGCACGGCGACATGTCGCAGGTCGCCCGCGAACGGGCGCTGGAGCGGTTCCGCTCCGGAAAAGTGCGGACGCTCGTCGCGACCGACGTCGCGGCCCGCGGGCTCGACCTCGACGACATCACCCACGTGATCAATTTCGATCCGCCGGAGGACGACAAGGGCTATGTGCACCGCGTCGGCCGCACGGGCCGGGCCGGCCGTAACGGCAGCGGCATCACCTTCGTGCTGCCTGAGCAGCAGGCAGAGGTCAGCCGGGTCGCGGCCCGGCTCGGCCACCGCGACGAGTTCGAGCGCGAGGGCATGCGCTCCGCGCCGGCGAAGGTGCTCTACACGAGCCGCCGCGGCCGCCGCTCCCGCTGGTAGAGAGCTAATCGGGCCAGGCGCCGGCGAGCTTCCGCCGCGTCTGGATCAGGTGCTCGGGCATCACCTTCACGTCGGCGAGCACAGGCATGAAGTTCGTGTCGCCTTGCCAGCGAGGTACGACGTGGAGGTGCACGTGGTCGACGACGCCCGCCCCGGCGACCCGGCCGAGGTTCCAGCCGAGGTTGTAGCCCTGCGGGCCCATCGTTGCTTCGAGCACAGCGAGCGCGGTGGCGGCGAGGCGTTGCAGCTCGAGCGTCTCCGCTTCCTCGAGGCCGCTGAAGTCACCCGTGTGCCGGTGCGGAGCGACGATCAGGTGACCCGATGCGTACGGGTACTTGTTCAGCAGTACGAGCGCGCGCTGTCCACGGCTCACGACCAGAAGCTTCTCGTCGTCGTCGCCGCCGGCGGCGGCCGCGCAGAGGAAGCAGTCGGGTAGCTCGTCGGCGGTCTGGATGTATTCAAGCCGCCACGGCGCCCAGAGCTGCTTCGTCAAGGTGAGACTAGATCCAGCGCTTGTATCGGAAGAAACCGAGCAGGGCGACGAGCGTTCCGACCATGCCGCCGACGACGGCCCACCACGCCTCGGTCGTATCGAAGCCGGGGAAGTGGACGTTCATCCCGAAGATGCCGGTGATCAGCGTCAGCGGCAGGAGGATGACGCTGAAGACGGTCAGGATGCGCAGCACGTCGTTCTGCTGGTGGGAGATCACCGACTCGTTCGTGTCCTCGAGCGCCTCCACGACCTCCTTGTAGTTGTCGAGGAGATCCCAGATGCGCTCGGCGGCGTCGACGATGTCGTCGAAGTAGAGCTCGAGCGCCTCGGGCAGAAAGCGCTCAGTGTGCCGCTCGAGCAGGCGCAGGGTTGAGCGCTCGGGCTTGATGATCTTCCGGTAGCTGATGATCTCCTGCTTGACGGTCGAGATGTCGCGGACGACCTCGCGCGACTGGCCCTCGAACATGTCGTCCTCGATCCGCTCGAGCTTGTGGCCGATCTTGTCGAGGATCGGAAAGCAGTAGTCGAACAGGTCGTCCAGCACCTCGTAGAGCAGCCGTCCCGAGCCCTTCGAGAAGAGCTGCTCGCGGAACGCCTCGTCGGCCTCGCAGCGCCTGAAGAGGCGCGAGACCGGATGCAGTTCAACCGCAGGCAGGGTGACGAGGTAGTCCGGGCCGAGGAAGACGTCCAGCTCGCCTGCGTTCAGGCGCTGGATCGCCTTGTCGTACACGGGGAAGTGGAGGACGGCGAAGAGGTACTCCTCCTCGGTGTAGTCGTCGATCTTCGGGCGCTGACGCTTCGACATCACATCCTCGACGTCGAGCGGATGCCACCCGAATCGCTCTGCGAGCGCCTGTGCCGAGTCGACGCCCGGCGCGTCGAGGTGAATCCAGGTCAGGCCGGCGGCCCCGAGCTCGGACGGCTCAGGCCGAGGGCGTGCGACGGCCCCGGTCGCCACATCGCGCGACCGCGTCCGCTTGATGCGGGGCAGGCTCGGCATCCGTACTCAGGGGGTCGTCGATCACCGGGGTAAGCATCAGAATTCGGATTGTAGCCCGAAGACCCTGCCGCCCAAGCCGTATCGGCACTCAGCGTGTGTTTTCGCACCGGGCGGGTATCGACGGCTCTCGCCGCCTCTCCGGCGGGCCCACGGTTGAAGGAGCTGGCCATGTCTCTCCTCTGGATCGTCGTCATCTTGCTGCTGATCCTCGCGATCGTAGGTGGCATCGCGATCAGCAAGTTCCTGTTTCTCGTACTTCTCGTCGCCCTGGTCGTGGCTCTGCCCGCCGGACGCGGGGCCAGGATCTAGCACGACTGGTTGCGGACGCCCGGCGACCCCTCTCGCCGGGCTGTCCCGCTCCGCGGGGCCCGAGAGTGCCACGACGCTCGGCATGCCGCTCCGGTCTCGCCCGGAATTCGCTCGCACGCGCTGATGCCGGTGGGTTGCGTGCGTCGGCCGAGGCGACTTGACTGTCGCAGGAGGGGCGGGAGCGAGTGCGCCCGGCAGGAATCGAACCTGCGACCTTGCGCTCCGGAGGCGCACGCTCTATCCCCTGAGCTACGGGCGCGGGGAGCCCAGTGTACCGGTGCGCTCGGGTCGCGGAGCCTCGACGGTCAGATCGTCGAGGCGTCTCGAGGCGGCGCCGTGCGTCCTCGGGCGAGTACGCGCCTTCGGCGAGCGCGACCAAGGCCCGTCGCGGCGGCCGAGGAGCGCTGCGGGAGGCCGCGCGCGAGGGCGCTCGGGCTCCGCATGCGAACGCGGCATTCCCCGGCAAGCGCGACGTGGGGACATAAGCTCCGAGCATGGAGCTCGACGCGCGCATCGTCTCGCTGCGCCTGGCGGAGACATTCGTCATCTCGCGCGCGTCGGCGGACACAGCCGACGTTCTTCAGGTCGAGCTCCGCCACCGGGGCGTCACCGGGTTCGGTGAAGGCGCGCCGATCGAGCGCTACGGCGAGTCGGCCGTGAGCGCGCTCGAGTTCGTCCGCTCAAACGCCGACCAGCTCGGAGAGGACCCCTGGGCGCTCGAGGAGATAGGTGGGCGGCTCGCATCCGAGCCCGGTCAGCACGCCGCGAAGGCGGCGGTCGACGGCGCCCTCCACGACCTGTGCGGGAAGCTCGCCGGAGAGCCGGTGTGGCGCCTCCTCGGGCTGCCCCGCGCCGGGCCGCCGACGTCCTGGACGATCTGGCTCGGCGATCCGGACGACATGGCCCGCCGGGCAGAGGGGGTCCGGGGCCGCTTCCGCCGGCTCAAGCTCAAACTCGGCGGGGGCGACGGGCTGGACGTTGAGCGCGTCCGCGCAGTGCGCGGCGTCGCCGACGTGCCGCTCCAGGTCGACGTCAACGAGTACTGGAGCCTCGACCAGGCACTCGACGCCGTGCCGCTACTCGCCGAGCTCGGTGTCGAGTACGTCGAGCAGCCCCTCGCGGCAGGAGACGACGGCGGCGCGGCGTTGAAGGCGGCATCGCCGATTCCGGTCTACGTTGACGAGGACTGCCACACCCTGGCGGACCTCGTCACCTGCGCCGAGCGCGCGCACGGGATCAACATCAAGCTGGCGAAGTCGGGCGGTATTCGC
This sequence comes from Gaiellaceae bacterium, assembly GCA_046262635.1. Classification (GTDB taxonomy): domain Bacteria; phylum Actinomycetota; class Thermoleophilia; order Gaiellales; family Gaiellaceae; genus JBHEMK01. The sequence goes on along the minus strand of JBHEMK010000073.1, from coordinate 22,570 downwards.
GAAGCGGTGCGGATGGCACATGCCGCCCGCGCGCTGGATCTCAGCGTGATGCTCGGCTGCATGGTCGAGTCAGGTCTCGGCATCTCCGCGGGGGCCCAGATTGCGAGCCTCTGCGACCACGTCGACCTTGACGGCAACCTGCTGCTCGCCGAGGACCCGTGGCCGGGCGTCGAGCTCACCGGGGGCGCGCAGCTCCCGCCCGACGGGCCGGGACTTGGCGTCGGACGCCTGGCCAGGCGGCGCATGAGCAGGAGCGGCGGGAAAGATCACGGACGATGCGCGTCCTTTGACGGCTGACGTGGGACCGGACCCTCCGGCTGAATCGGTGGCGGTGCGAGGGACCAGACCGGAGCTCGCGCCGAAGCGATACCTGATCCTGGCCGAGGGCTACTCGCATGACCCCCATTACGGCAAGACGATGCAGGGGGTGATGCGTTACCGCCGCGACGCGGTGGTCGCGATCCTCGACACGAAGCGCGCCGGGGAGGTCGAGCACGGCGTTCCCATCGTCGCGACCGTCAACGATGCGCTCTGCTTCAACCCGGACACCGCCCTCGTCGGTGTTGTCACGCAGGGCGGTCGCTTCCCGGGCGACTGGCACGAGCTGCTGACGAGCTGCGCCTCGAAGGGCCTTCACCTTGAGAACGGTCTCCACGTGCGCCTGCGGGAGATCCCCGGCCTCGTCGATTTGGCCAGCCGGCACGGCGTCGAGCTGAGGGATCTGCGAGAACCGCCTGTGGATTTGGGCACCGCGACCGGCGAGAACCTGTCCGTCCCGGCCAAGATCGTGCTCAGCGTCGGCTCCGACTGCGCGATCGGGAAGATGACCGCGATGCTGGAACTCGACCTCGAGGCGCGCCGGCGGGGGGTCAGGTCCGTCTTCGTGCCGACCGGGCAGACCGGCATCGCGATCGCGGGCTGGGGCATCGCGGTCGACGCGGTCGTCTCCGACTTCCTCGCAGGCGCCGCTGAGCGGCTCGTTGTCGAGGGGCATCGTCGCGGCGGCGAACTGCTCTGGGTGGAAGGACAGGGGGCGATCCTCCACCCGGTCTACTCCGGTGTCGCGCTCGGGCTGATGCACGGGAGCGCGGCGCACCTCTACGTCCTCTGCCACGAGGTGGGGCGCAGGGAGGTCGACGGCGCGGGCGGCGGTCCACATCCACTGCCGAGTCTCGCCGAGCTCGTCGAGCTCCACGAACGGATGGCGCTCAAAATCAGGCCGGCGCAGGTCGCCTGCATCGCGCTCAATACCCGCGCAGTCCCCGAGGAGGAGGCGCAGGCGGCAGTGGCGGCCGCCGAGGCGGAAACCGGCCTTCTGGCCGACGATCCAGTTCGCTTCGGCCCCGCGAAACTCCTCGACGCCGTGCTGGCGCGCTTCGAATCCTGCGCCGTCGGTCGCGATCACCGCCTAGTAGGTTAGGACTCAAGCGGAGCTGCTCCACTGCCGATATCACGGCTGACGAGGGGAGGCGGGGTGAAACAATGCGGGAGCACCATTTGAAGCGATTGACTGCTGCCGTCGTGCTCTCGTGCGCGCTCGGCCTTGCTGCTGCCGCCGGCGCCGCGACCGGCAGCGCTGGGACCCGGGCAGAGCCTTCACCGATCGCCTACGGGGTGGCCGACGACACGCCCAAGTACTCCGACGACGGCGGCGCCTCGTTCTACGGGCGGATGAGCGGCGCCGGTCTCACCGAGAACCGCTGGACGCTCGCCTGGGACGCAAGCCACCCGGCTGCGATCGCCGAGCTGCCGTTCCTCGAGCGCGCTGCGCCGGTTGCACAAGCCGCCGGGATTCACATCGTGCTCTCGCTCTATTCGAAGAAGGCGGCCCAGCACGACCCAGTCGGTTTCTGCACCTGGGCCGCGCGCGTGGTCACGACCGTCGAGCAGTGGGGCATCACCGACTTCATCGTCTGGAACGAGCCGAACACCAGGCTCTACTGGGTACCCCAGCAGGGCGCCGGCGCGGCGTACGAGCGGCTGCTCGCCACCTGTTACGACGCGATCAAGACCGCCAATCCGGACGCCCACGTGATCGGCATGGGCCTCTCCTCGCGCGCCTCGACGGCCAAGTCCACGGAGCCGCTCGTTTTCCTGAGACAGGTTGGTAGGGCCTACCGCCGAAGCGGCCGGACGACACCGATCATGGATCAGCTGGCGATCCATCCGTACGCGAACCCGAACAGCCCGACCGATTCGCCGGATGTCGGCTACCCGGATCCGAGCCGTTACGGCATCCCGAATCTCGACCGGGTCAAGCAGGCCGTGTACGATGCCTTCAACGGCACCGGTCAGCCGACGACGATCTCGCCGCTCGCCCCCCTGACCTTCCGGATCGACGAGATCGGCTGGCAGGTCGATACGACGCGCCTCGCCGGCTACGTCCATTTGGAGAACGTCAGGACGGTTAGCCAGCCGACGCAGTCGCGGTACCTCGCGCGGATGGTCCAGACGTACTTCGCCTGCGACCCGACGGTGGCCGACGTGCTCCTGTTTCTGCTCGTGGACGAGAAGTACCGCAATGGCCGGGACGAGACCAACAAGGTCGTGGGCGGGGGCTGGCAGAGTGGGCTCATCGAGGTGGACGGCACTGAGCGCGAGGCCTACGCGACGATGGACGTGCTCGCGACTGCCGGCCGCGACGCCTGTACTGGTGCCCTCATCACCTGGAAGCCGGCCGGCGCCAACAGCAGAACGCCGGGCGCGCCCAAGCGGAGACCGCAGCTGCCGCTCGGCGGCGGACGCTAGGCGGCTCCACGCTCGTTCCATGGCGAGGGTCGCGGTCATCTCGGACACACATCTTCCGCGCCGAGCCCACCGCCTCCCGGAAGGATGTCTGGAGCGGCTCCGCGCCGCCGACCTGATCCTTCATGCGGGCGACGTGGTCTCGGTCTCCGCGCTCGAGGAGCTGCTAGCGCTCGGCCCGCCGGTCGAGGCCGTCCACGGGAACATGGACGAGCCGGCACTGAAAGAGACGCTACCGAAAGAGCGCGTCGTCGAGCTCGGCGGAGCGAGCATCGGGATGGTGCACATCCCGGGCCCGGCGGCCGGACGCGACGCGCGGCTCGCCGCAAGGTTCCCGGCCTGCAACGCGGTCGTCTACGGCCATACGCACGTGCCCCGCGTCGAGCGTGTCCAGCACCTCTGGCTCCTCAACCCTGGTTCGCCGACCGACCGCCGGCGCCAGCCCGCCCACACGATGCTCCTGCTCGAGGTGGATGAAGGGGCGATCGTGCCGGAGTTGATCGAGCTCCCCTCTTGACACGAACGTGCGTTCGCCATACCATGCGAACACATGTTCGTAAAAATCGTCATGATTCTGCTTGTCGTCGCGTTCGCCGTCGGCTTCATGACGCGCACGTCGCACGGTGCGGGGCGTGAGCAGATCTACCTCGTCAGGCCGTCCGACACGCTCTGGTCGATCGCCGCGCACCACTATGCAGGCGACCCGCGCGAGGGGATCTGGAAGCTCGAGCGCCGAAACCATCTGACCGGGCCGGCACTCCTGCGGCCCGGTCAGAGGCTTGTGCTGCCGGCTCCCTAGGCTGCAGGGACGGGGAGACCCGAGGTGTAGATCTTCTCGCCGCGGAAGAGCCGGTGATCCTGATCCCAGGGGAAGAAGATCACGACCTTCCAGGAGAGGCGCTTTCCGGTAGGAGGCTGCCCGAGCCACTCGCCCTCGTGCGTCGCACCGACATCGGCCTCCTCGCAGACCCCCTGCGGCCCGATCACGATGTCGGTCAGGTCGAACCTGATGTCGGGAAAGGCCGCAAGCAGGCCGATGTAGAAGCAGGTTGCGCCCTCGTGGCCCTCCCAGCGGTGGCCGCTCCCCACGAGCTCGTACACGCAATCTGGAGTCAGCGTGGAGATCAGGCCGGGCAGGTCGCGCGCGTCCTCGGCGAGCGAGTGCCGCTTGTAGAGCTCCCGGATCTCGGCGTAGACCTCCGGGGTCACCTCGCGCCGGTAGAGCTCGAGAATCGCCTCGCCGGCCATGCCGCAGATCCTACGATGCGACGCCGCCGATGTCCCCGCGCCGAAACGTCGCCGGTCCGACCGGGCCGGCGTCGACTTGAAAGGTTGACCGCTTTGCCCCCGGCCGCGGTTCGTGCGGCCAAGGAGAAGCATCGGCGCACGCGCCCCGGAGACGATGCCGGCTCGACCTGGAGCGACCGGCGGATCCGGCGATCCCGTTCGTACGGACCGCGATCCGGTCGCCGCGCACGAACCTCGGACGGGACGCCATCCCTGAGCACATGCGGGAGCCGCCCTTCGACTCGACCGCCTGCGGGCGGACGGAGCCCGTCGTCATCGAGCGTGTTCGTCTCGCCCCCAGTCACAACCTCGCCTGGCGGTACCGCCGCGGGCCACGCCGCTTAAGCTGCCGAACCTAGAATCCTCAGGTGGATCTCGAAGTCGTCTTCCTCGGCACCTCTGCCTCGATGCCGACGGCCCGGCGCGCCCCCGCCGCGGTGCTCGTGCGCCGCGGGGGTGAGCGGCTGCTGTTCGACTGCGCCGAGGGGACTCAGCGGCAGCTCTTGCGCTCCTCCGTCGGCCTCGTAGAGCTGCGCGAGGTCTTCTTGACGCATTACCACGCCGACCATTTTCTCGGGCTGCCGGGGATGCTGAAGACGTTCTCGCTGCGAGGGCGGGAGCTGCCGCTGACGGTCTACGGACCTCCGGGTCTACGCGATCTGTTCGGGGCGCTGCGGCGCGTCTTCGGGCGTCTCACCTACGAGCTCGAGCTCGTCGAGCTGCAGCCGGGCGACCGGGTTGACCGCAACGGGTACCGCCTCGAGGTCTTCGCCGTTTCGCACGGCAGCGCTGCCGTGGGCTACGCGCTCGTCGAGGAGCGGCGGCCAGGCCGCTTCGACGTCGCTGCTGCGAATGCGCTTGGCGTCCCCTCCGGCCCGGAGCGGGGGCTGCTGCAGGGCGGCGCGCCCGTGACGCTGACGGACGGCCGCGTCATTACCCCGGACGCCGTGCTCGGGGAGTCGCGCCCGGGCCGCAAGGTCGTGATCACGGGCGACACGGCACCCGCCGAAACCGTGGCTGAGGCCGCGCGCCGAGCCGACCTGCTCGTCCACGAGGCGACCTTCGCCGAGGAGGAGCGCGACCGGGCTAGGGAAACGCACCACTCGACCGCCGCCGACGCCGCCGGAGTCGCGCGAGCGGCCGGCGTGACGCTGCTCGCGCTGACCCATGTCTCGACCCGCTACTTCGGCCCGGAGCTCGCCCGCGAGGCCTGTGGGATCTTCCCGGAGACGGTCGTCCCGCGCGACTTCGATGTCGTTGAGGTGCCCTTCGCGGAGCGTGGGGCGCCGCAGCTCGTCAGGAACGGTGCGCGGCACCGTCGCGAGGAACCCGTATCATCCGCCACGCAATGACGCGCATGGTCCAGGTCGCCGTCGCGGGCGACGTCGCCGAAGCCGAGGAGATCCAGGAGATCCTGCGCAACGCAGGGATCGAGTCGGAGCTCAAGACCGCGCCCGAGGACGACGCGCTGAGCGTGATCGTTCCTGAATCCTCGCTCGAGGATGCTCAGGACGCGATCGAGGCGCTGACCGAGCCCGACGATCTCATCTCCGACCCGTAGCCCCGACTTCGGCCTGCGCGCGGCTCGCTACGACGAGCTGCGGCCGGTCGACGACAACTGGCTCGAGCTGTACGAGGCCCTTGTCCGGCTCGGCGACTTGCGGGGGTGCCGCGTCCTCGATCTTGGCGCCGGCACGGGGGCGCTCGCCGCCGCGCTCGCCGACCGAGACGCCTGCAGGGTCTGGGCCGTGGATCCGTCGCCCCAGATGCTCGAGGTCGCCCGCGGTCGCGTGCCCGAGGGCGTCGGCGTCAAGGTCGGCAGCGCCGAGCGGCTTCCTTTCAAGGACGCGTGGTTCGAGCGCGTCGTGATGCGTCTCGTCGTCCATCTGGTCGACCGGCCACGCGCTTTTGCGGAGGCGCGCCGCGTCCTCGTCCGGGGCGGGCGGCTCGTGCTCGCGACCTTCGATCCGAGCCACTTCACCGGCTTTTGGCTGAACCGGTTCTTCCCGTCGCTGGAGGAGATCGACCGCGCTCGGTTCCCCGAGTCGCTGCCCAGGGAGGTGGAAGAGGCGGGCTTCGCGAGCCTGCAGTTGGAGCGACTAAGCCAGGTCTCAACGATCGACCGGAGGACTGCGTTGGAGCGGATCCGCGGTCGGCACATCTCGACGTTCGACCTGCTTGGCGCCGATGAGATCGCGGCGGGCACCGAGCAGGCGGAGCTGGAGTTGCCCGACGTCGTCGAGGTCAGGCTCGAGTGGCTGCTCCTCGCTGCCGACCGGCGCGCTGACTAGTGCCGGCCGGAGTGGATACGGTCGCAGAGCTCGTGCGCCGTGTGCCCGGCCCGGGGCCCGGATGGGCCCGTGTGGAGGCGCTTGGAGCGCTGGGCCTCCCGGACTGCTGCCTCGTTTGGGCCGGGGTCGCCGCCGCTCGCCGCGCGTTTGCCCGCGAAAGCGGGGAGGCCGTCGAAAGGCTCGTGCCGCCAACGCATCGGCGCCCTCCTGCCGGGGCTTGCTTGCGTTTCAGGCCAGCCGCTGGCCCGCGCTCGCCGACCTATTCGTCAGCGGGACGCCGGAGCCGCGGGGATCGGCGGGGCTGCGCCGTCAAGAAGCCCAGCACCTGCCCGTGAGGCCCGCCGTCCGCCGGACCCGTTAGGGTCGTCCGGACACGAACCCCTTTAACGCCGGCCCAGCGAGGCCGGGAAGGAGTCGAATGACGATGCACGCCCCGAACCCGTCGATCTTGCCCGCGCCGTGAGCGCGGTGGAGGCTCCGGGAAAGGTCCTTCTCGACGCCGACGCGATCGCCCGGACGCTCTCGCGGATCGCGCACGAGATCATCGAGGGCAACCCCGAGCTCGATCGGGTCGCGCTCGTCGGGATTCACACCCGCGGCGTTCCGCTCGCCCAGCGCCTGCGCCGGCTGATCGAGGAGCGGGCAGGCGCGGCCCCCGCCTTCGGCGCCGTGGACATCACCTTCCACCGCGACGACGTCCAGGTGCGCGGCGGCCAGGCGCCGCTGCACGCACAGCCCGTCGTCCGCTCGACGGCGCTCGACTTCCCGCTCGAGGGCCGGACGTGCGTCCTCGTCGACGACGTGCTCTACACCGGACGGACGATCCGGGCTGCGATCGAGTCGCTATTCGACTACGGCCGCCCGGCACGCGTCCAGCTCGGGTGCCTCGTCGACCGTGGTCATCGTGAGCTGCCGATCCGCCCCGACTACGTCGGCAAGAACCTGCCCACCTCGCGCGGCGAGCGGATCCAGGTCCAGCTCGTCGAGATCGACGAGGTCGACCAGATCCTGCTCGTCCCGAATGCTGAAGAGGAGCACAATGGCTGAGCTACGCGTGATCGGAGAGGACATGCGTCCTCCCGCGCCGCCTGAGCGGCGGCACTTCATCTCGATCCAGGACATCGGACGCGACGACGTCGAGCGCTTGCTCGCGACCGCGCGGACGTTCGAGCGGTCGCTGGAGCGCGAGGTTAAGAAGCTGCCCGCGTTGAGAGGGCGGCTCGTCGTCAACCTCTTCTACGAGTCCTCGACGCGCACCTCGTCAAGCTTCGAGCTCGCGGCGAAGCGGCTCTCCGCGGACACGATGTCGATCAAGTCGGCGGGCTCGTCGGTGGACAAGGGCGAGTCGCTAAAGGACACCGCACTGACGCTCGGCGCCTACGACCCGGACGTGATCGTGATCCGCCACACGCAGATCGGGGCACCCGGGCTCGTCGCGCGGGTCACGCGCGCCCACATCGTCAATGCGGGCGACGGGAAGCACCAGCACCCGACCCAGGCGCTGCTGGACGTCTATGCGATCTGCGAGGAGCTCGGCCGGCTCGAGGGCCTCCACGTCGCGATCGTGGGCGACGTCCTACACAGCCGGGTCGCCCGCTCGCTCATCCAGGCGCTCAGGCTGATGGGCGTTCACGTCACGCTCGTCGGTCCGCCCGCGCTGCTCCCGCGAGGAATCGAGGCAATGGGCTGCGAGGCGACGATCGAGATCGGCGCAATCGCCGACGCCGACGTTGTCTACGTCCTCCGGATGCAGCGCGAGCGGATGGACGCGGGCGCCAACTACGTCCCGAGCCTGCGCGAGTACACCGAACGCTGGGGCATCACGCCCGAGCGGCTGCGGCCCGGCCAGAAGGTGATGCACCCGGGCCCGATGAACCGCGGGGTCGAGATCGACCCGCGCGTCGCAGACCACCGGGATGCGCTGATCGAGACGCAGGTGCGGGCCGGCCTGGTCACCCGGATGGCCGTGCTCTACGACCTGCTGACGAGCGGGCCAGTACCAGTGCAGGCGGCGGCCGTGGTGGAGGTCGCCTGATGAGTCTCTTCTGGAAGAACGGCAGCCGCGACGACCTCGTGATCGAGGGGCGTGTCGTCGATCCCGCGCGCGGGATCGACGCCTGCCTGCGGGTCACAGTCGAGCGGGGCGTGATCGCGCGGATCGAGCCCGGGAGAGATACCGGCTTCGTGCTCGCCCCGGCGTTCGTTGACCCGCACGCCCATCTGCGCGCGCCGGGCCGCGAGGACGAGGAGACGCTCGCCACCGGCACCGCCGCCGCCGCCGCGGGCGGGTACTGCGCGATCGTCGCGATGCCGAACACCGACCCGGTCGTCGACTCGGCATCCGTGCTCGGCTCACTGGTCGAGACGGCGAGGGCTGAGGCCGAGGTGCCTACGGCCTTTCTCGCCGCAATCACCAAGGGTCAGGCTGGCTCGGAGCTGACCGAGATGGCTGAGCTCGCCGATGCGGGCGCGGCCGGCTTCACCGACGACGGAATGCCCGTCGTCTCCGCCGGCCTGATGCGGCGCGCGCTCCAGTACGGCGGCTACGCGCGGAAGCGTCTCGCGCTCCACTGCGAGGAGCCGACGCTCTCGACAGGCGGCCAGATGCACGAGGGCCCGGTCTCAGCCGAGCTCGGTTTCACGGGCTACCCCTCGGTCGCCGAGTCGGTGATGGTCGAGCGCGACCTCGCGCTGGCCCGCTACGAGGGGCAGCCGATCCACCTGCTCCACCTCTCGGCAGCCGAGTCGGTCGCGGCGCTGCGCGCGGCCCGGGCGGCCGGAGTGGAGGCGAGCGCCGAGGTCACCCCGCACCACCTCTGCCTGACCGACGAGGCTGTCCGCTCGCTCGACCCGAACCTGAAGATGAACCCGCCGGTGCGGGCGGACACCGATCGGTCGGCGCTGCTCGCCGCGCTCAAAGACGGCACGATTCAGGCCATCGCCACCGATCATGCCCCACACGCCCGCCACGAGAAGGAGGTGCCATTCGAGGCGGCGCCCTTCGGCGTCACGGGCCTCGAGACGGCGTTCTCGGTTCTCTACACCCGCCTCGTCGAGCCGGGTCTGCTCGACCTCGGCACGCTGCTCGAGCGCATGTCCGCGGGCCCGGCACGGATCTACGGGCTCGAGCCGCCGCGGGTGGCCGTGGGAGCGCAGGCGAACCTCGTCCTGCTCGATCTGCGGCCCGCCTGGCGCGTCGACGAGGGAGCCTTCCGCTCCCGCTCGGCCAACTCGTGGCTGCTCGGCCAGACGCTCAGGGGCAGAGTGCAGATGACGGTCGCAGCGGGGAAGCTGGTGCACTCGGCATGAGGGGGTTCATGGCGCTCGAGGACGGGACAGTCTTCCGTGGAGAATCGGTCGCGGCCGAGGGCTTCGCCTGCGGCGAGGCGGTCTTCACGACCGCGATGTCCGGCTACCAGGAGGTCGTCACCGACCCGAGCTACGCGGCGCAGCTCGTCTGCTTCACGGCGCCGATGGTCGGCAACTACGGTGTCGCCGACGAGCGCTCGGAGTCGCGGAAACCGCATGCGCGCGCCGTCTTCATGCGGGAGGCGCGCGGCCCGGCCTGGACCGACTGGCTGTACGAACGTGGCGTCGTCGCGCTCTCCGGGATCGACACCCGCTCGCTCGTCCTGAAGCTGCGCGAGACCGGCGCGATGGGCGCGGTCGCCGTCGGCGGCGACGCTTCGGTCGACGAGGCCGTGCGGGCGGCACAGGAACAGCCCTCGATGGAAGGCCGTGCGCTTGTGGGCGAGGTGTCGGTGAAGGAACCGTTCACCTACACCGACGAGGGCCGGATCCGCGTCGCGGTCGTCGACTACGGCTGCAAGCGATCGATTCTGCGCCGGCTCGCGCAGGCGGGAGCCGCGGTGACCGTCTACCCGCACGACGCCGACGTCGACGAGCTCGCCGGCTACGACGGCGTCGTCCTCTCCAACGGCCCCGGCGACCCCGAGCCGCTCGTCGAGGAGGTCGCGGCCGTTCGAGCGCTGCTCGGCCGCACGGAGATCCTCGGGATCTGCCTCGGACACCAGCTGCTCGCACTCGCGACCGACCACGACACGTTCAAGCTGCCGTTCGGCCACCGCGGCGCGAACCATCCCGTGCTCGCGCGATCGACCGGCCGTGTACTCGTCACGAGCCAAAACCACGGGTTCGCGGTCGCACCGAGTGATGCCGAGGAGGCGACCCACGTCTCCCTCTACGACGGGACGGTCGAGGGCCTCTCCTTCCCGGCGCTGCGCGCGAGCTCGCTGCAGTTCCATCCCGAGGCGGGACCGGGGCCGCACGACGCCTGGCCCCTGCTCGAGAGCTGGGTCGAGGAGGTGGCGAATGCGTAGGGGGGACCTGACCTCGATCTGCCTGATCGGCTCCGGGCCGATCGTGATCGGCCAGGCCTGTGAGTTCGACTATGCGGGTTGCCAGGCGCTGAAGGTGCTGCGGGAGGACGGCTTCCGGACGATCGTCGTCAATTCGAATCCGGCGACGATCATGACCGACCCGGGCTTCGCCGACCGCACCTACATCGAGCCGCTCGACCGCGACGGGGTCGCCGATGTGCTGCGCCGCGAGGGTCCCGACGCCCTGCTGCCGACGATGGGCGGACAGACCGCGCTCAACCTGGCGCGCGAACTCTCCGAGGCGGGCATCCTCGCCGAGCTCGGGATCGAGCTGATCGGCGCGACGCTCGACGTGATCAAGCGCGCCGAGGACCGGGAGCTGTTCAAAGCGGCGGTCGAGAGCTGCGGGCTGAAAGTCCCGACCTCCGCGATCGCGACCAGTCTCGACGACCTCGATCGCGTCGCGCTGCCGGCGGTCGTCCGTCCGGCCTTCACGCTCGGCGGGCATGGCGGCGGCTTCGCCTACACGCGCGAAGAGCTCGTCCGCCAAGTCGAGATCGGGCTGCACGAGAGCCCGATCACTCAGGTGCTCGTCGAAGAGTCGGTGCGCGGCTGGGACGAGTTCGAGCTCGAGGTCGTGCGCGACCGGGCCGACAACGTCGTGATCGTCTGTTCGATCGAGAACCTCGATCCGATGGGTGTCCATACGGGCGACTCCGTCACGGTCGCGCCGCAGATGACGCTTTCCGACGGCGCCTACCAGGAGTTGCGCGATGCCGCCGCCTCCGTGATCCGGGCCGTCGGCGTCGACTGCGGCGGGTCGAACATCCAGTTCGCCCGCCACCGGGAGACCGGCGAGCTGCGCGTGATCGAGATGAACCCGCGCGTCTCCCGCTCCTCGGCGCTCGCCTCCAAGGCGACCGGCTATCCGATCGCCAAGGTCGCGGCGAAGCTCGCGGTCGGCTACACGCTCGACGAGATACCGAACGACCTGACCGGGACGACGCCCGCAAGCTTCGAGCCGACGCTCGACTACGTCGTCGTCAAGTTCCCGCGCTTCGCGTTTGAGAAGTTCCCGGGCGCCGACCGGACGCTCGGGACGCAGATGAAGTCGGTCGGGGAGACGATGGGCATCGGCCGCAGCTTCCCCGAGGCGCTGCTGAAGGCGATGCGGTCGCGCGAGCTCGATCCGGGGTCGGTCACCCCCTGGGCGACGCTTGCCGACCTGCCTGCTGGCGTGCACCCGTTCTTCGAGGACGAGGTGCTGCGCATCCAGGAGGCGCTGCTCTCGATCGACTCGCTCGACGACCTGGTCGCCGACGACTGGACCCGGCTGAAGCGGCTCGGCCTCTCCGACGGCGAGATCGCCGCCGCGGCGGGCGTGTCCGAGGCAGCGGCGCGGGCGAGAAGGCGGGCCGCAGGCATCCTGCCGGTCTACCGGTGCGTCGACTCGTGCGCCGGCGAGGTCGAGGCCGCCTCGAACTACTTCTACTCGACGTGGGGCGAGGCGGACGAGGGCCGGCCGTCCTCGGGCGAGAGAGCGAGCGTCGTGATCCTCGGCTCGGGCCCGAACCGGATCGGCCAGGGGATCGAGTTCGACTATTGCTGCGTCCACGCGGCGCAGAGCTTCCGCGCGCTCGGCTATCAGGCCGTGATGGTCAACTGCAACCCGGAGACGGTCTCGACCGACTACGACACGTCCGACCGGCTCTACTTCGAGCCGCTCGACGCCGAGTCCGTGCTCGCGATCTGCGAGCGGGAGCAGCCCGCGGGCGTCGTGATCCAGTTCGGCGGCCAGACGCCGCTCAAGCTGGCCCGCTCGATCGAGGATGCCGGCTACCGGGTGCTCGGCACGCCCTTCGACGCAGTCGATCTCGCCGAGGACCGGCAGCGCTTCGGCGCGCTGCTCGTCTCGCTCGGGATCCGCTGCCCTGCATGGCGCATCGTCGGCGGCGGCTGGGAGGAGGCGCGGGCGGCCGCGGAGGAGATCGGCTACCCCGTCCTGATCCGCCCGTCGTACGTGCTGGGTGGGCGCGCGATGCGCATCTGCTACGGCCCCGACGACGTGCGGGCCGCGCTCGAGCGGCAGCTCTTCGGGCAGGTACTCGTCGACCGGTTCGTCGAAAACGCGATCGAGATCGACGTCGACGCGGTCTGCGACGGCGAGGACGTCTTCATCGGAGCGGTGATGCAGCACATCGAGGAGGCCGGCGTCCATTCCGGCGACTCGTCCTGCGTGCTGCCCGCGCTGTCGCTGACCGCGACGACCTCGCGCGAGATCGAGCGGACGGTGGAGCGGCTCGGGCGGGCGCTCGGGGTGGTCGGGCTGCTCAACGTCCAGCTCGCGATCGCCGACGGCGAGGTCTTCGTGCTGGAGGCGAACCCGCGTGCGTCCCGGACGGTGCCGTTCGCATCGAAGGCGACCGGAGTCAACCTCGTCGGGGCGGCCTGCCGCGTGGCGGCGGGAGCGAAACTGGCGGAGCTGGCCCTGCGGGCCGAGCAGGTCAGGGGCCAGGTCTCCGTCAAGGCGGCAGTGCTCCCGTTCGCGCGCTTCCCCGGCGCCGACCCGGTGCTCGGGCCCGAGATGCGCTCGACCGGCGAGGTGATGGCGAGCGCTGCCGATCTGCCTTCCGCGCTCGCGAAGGCCGAGCGCGCCGCGGGCCGGCCGCTGCCGCAGAGCGGCGTCGTCTTCCTGTCGGTCCGCGATGCGGACAAGCCCGCAGCGGTTCCGGTCGCCGCCGCCCTCGCTGGCCTCGGCTTCCGCCTCGTCGCGACGCGCGGCACGGCGGCGACGCTGCGCGCCGCCGGGCTCGAGGTCGAGCTCGTTGCGAAGGTCAGCGAGGGGGGCGAGCAGACCGTGGTCGAGCTGATCCGGCGCGGGACGTGCGACCTCGTCGTCAACACGCCCGAGGGGTCGGGCGCCCGCACCGACGGCTACCTGATCCGCGAGGCCGCCTTGCGGGCGCGCGTCCCCTGCGTGACGACGATCTCGGGCGCCGCGGCCGCGGTCCACGCGATCGGCAACGCGCGGGCCGAAGCCGCCCTTTCCCTGCAGGAGCGGATCGATGCCTCGTCGCGAACTGCTTAGCGTCCTCGCGGCGGAGCCGGTCGGGCCGTACATGCTCATGCGCGTTGAGCGCGGCGCGGTCGATCCGGGGCGGCCGGGCCAGTTCTTCATGCTCGAGGCGCCAGGCCGGCTGCTGCCGCGCCCGATGTCGCTCTGCCTCGCGCCGCCCGGTGAGCTCGCGTTCCTCGTCGATCGGATCGGGCCCGGGACGCGGGCGATCTGCTCCGCGCCTGCGCTGCACGTGTTCGGCCCGCTCGGCAACGGCTTCGACCTCGACGTCGCCCGTCCGCTGCTCGTCGGCGGCGGGATCGGGATCGCGCCGCTGCCGTACGCGGCGCAGTTCCTGCCCGGCGTTCCCGCGGTGCTCGGATTCCGCAGCGAGCACCATGCCGAGGCGGCGGCGCTCGTGCCCGGCGCCGAGGTGTGCGTCGAGCCGGTCTACGTGACCGAGCTGCTGCCCGCCGGCCATGACGTGCTCGCATGCGGACCGGAGCCGATGCTCGAGGCCGTGCGCGCGCTCTGCCCGCGCGCGCAGCTCGCCTGGGAGGCACCGATGGCCTGCGGCTACGGCGGCTGCTACGGCTGCGCGGTCGAGATCGGCGGCGTGCTCAAGCGCCTCTGCGTCGAGGGGCCGGTCCTCCGTGCTGCTTAACGCGTCCGGGTGTCTCGACGCGCTGACTGCGCCCGACGTCGCGCGTGCGCTCGACGGCTTTGTCACGAAGACGATCACGCCGCTGCCGCGCCAGGGGAACGCGCCCGTGCGGATCGCCGAGACCGACGTCGGAATGCTGAACTCGATCGGCCTCGCCAACCCGGGCCGCGACGCCTTCGTGGCCGACGTCCTGCCCTGCCTCGCCCACCTCGGTCTCCCGGTCTGGGTGTCCGTGGGCGGCTTCTCGGCTGAGGACTTTGCCCGCACGTGTGCCGTCCTGGATCAGGGCGACGTCGCGGTCATCGAGCTCAACCTCTCGTGCCCGAACGTCGACGAGGCGCCGGAGTCAGCCGCCGAGATCGTCGCTGCGTGCCGTGCGGCGACGCCGCTACCGCTGTACGCGAAGCTTTCTCCCGCCGTTCCGGATCCGGCCGCGGTCGCACGCGCGGTGCAGGCGGCGGGCGCCGACGGGCTTTCGTTGATCAACACATTGAGAGGGATGAAGCTCGACACCCGCACACTGCGCCCGGTGCTCGGGCGCGAGATCGGCGGGCTCTCCGGCCCCGCACTGAAGCCTGTCGCGCTCGCCGCTGTGCACGCGTGCTACCGGGCCACGGGGCTGCCGATCGTCGCGATGGGCGGAGTTTCGACGGGCCGCGACGCACTCGAGCTGATCGCCGCAGGCGCGCGCGACGTTGCCCTCGGCACCGTCCTCTTTGCCGACCCCGACGCGCCCGCTCGCATCCGTGCCGAGCTTGCCGCCGAGTGTGAGGCGCTCGCTGTTGGCCATCCTGACAACGCTCACGCGCTCGCACACACCCCTTTCCTGATGCCCGAAAAAGTGCTGGATATCGAGGTAAATCTGACGGCTTGATCGCACACGCACGGGTGTTAGACTCCTGCGCTCAATGGTGTCGCCCAAGACCCAGGCCCAGGCGCCAGTCCGATCGTTGGACCAGCGGATGGACGCCCTCAAGCGCGCGAACGACATCCGAGTCAAGCGGGCGAAGCTGAAGAAGGACCTCAAGGACGGACTCGTCAATATCGAGCGGGTGCTCGAGAACCCGCCGGAGTACGTCTCGACCGCGAAGGTGATCGACATCCTGATGGCGGTGCCGAAATTCGGTCGCGTCAAGGCGGCTCGGTTCCTCAACACCTGCCGGATCAGCCAGTCGAAGACGGTCGGTGGCCTTTCCGATCGTCAGCGAACGGAGCTGATTGGGCTCTTCAACCGCTAGCGGCGGGCCGCCCGTCTTCGTGGTCACCGGCCAGTCCGGTGCCGGCAAGGGGACACTGATCAAGCGGCTGCTCGGGCGCTTCGCGCAACTCGAGCTCGCGGTCTCCGCGACGACGCGGCCCCGGCGTCCCGGCGAGGTCCGGGGGCGCGACTACTACTTCATCAGCGAGGCCGAGTTCGACCGCATGCTCGCCGGCTGCGCGTTCCTCGAGTACCACGTCTTCCCGTGGGGCCAGCGCTCGGGCACGCTCGTGTCGGAGATCCGGCGGATCGCCGAAGAGGGACGAGTGTGCGTGCTGGAGCTGGAGACCGAGGGCGCGCTCGCCGTCGCGGAGCGCATCCGCGGCGCGGTCACGGTCTTTGTCACCGCGCCGCTCCCCGAGCTGGAGCGCCGGCTGCGCGAGCGCGCGACCGAGAGCGCAGGCGAGATCGACGAGCGTCTGCGCGTCGCGCGCGAGCAGCTCGCGGTCGCGGTCGAGTTCGATCACGTGGTCGTGAACGACGATCTGGATCGGGCGCTCGAGGAGCTTGCGAGCTTCGTTGCGCCAACGCTGCGCGCGGCAGCTACGATTGCACCGTGATCCACCCGCGCATCGACGACCTGCTGGACCATGTGGATTCCCGCTATGCGCTCGTGATCGTCGCGGCAAAGCGGGCCCGGCAGATCAACAACTACCACCACCAGCTGGGCGAGGGGACGTTCGACGACAACCCGCCGCCGCTCGTGGAGTCGCGCTCGAAGAACTACCTGACGATGGCCCTCGAAGAGGTCGGTCAGGGCAAGCTCAAGTACGACTACTCGAAGACCTAGGCACACTAACGGGCGATGGCCCGCGTGCTGCTCGGCGTCACAGGTGGGATCGCGGCCTACAAGGCGTGCGAGCTCTGCCGCCTGCTCGTCAAAGCGGGCCACGACGTCCTTCCGCTCGTCACTGCGGGCGGGGAGCGGTTCGTCCGGGCGGAGACCTTCACCGCGCTCGCGCGCCGGCCGCCGGCCGAGGAGGTCTACCTCCACCTGGTGCGGGCGGACCTGCTCGTCGTCGCGCCACTGACGGCGAACACGCTCGCCAAGCTCGCGCACGGACTCGCCGACAACGTTCTCACCGAGGCCGCCCTCGCGCATCGCGGGCCTGTGCTCGTCGCCCCGGCGATGAATCCGCGTATGTGGGCGCACGCGGCCACGCGCGCGAACGTCGCGACGCTCCGCGCCCGCGGCGTCGAGCTCGTCGGACCCGACGAGGGCGAGACCGCGGAGGGTGAGCTCGGTGTCGGCCGGATGTCCGAGCCGGAGGAGATCTTCGAGCTCGCGCAGGAGCTGCTCGGCTCGCACGGCCCCCTGCGCGGCAAGACGGTGCTCGTCTCAGCCGGCGGCACACGCGAACCGCTCGACGCCGTGCGCTACCTGGGCAACCGCTCCTCGGGGCGCATGGGCGTCGCCCTGGCCGCCGAAGCTGCCCGCCGCGGTGCGCGGGTGACACTGCTCGGCGCGAACCTCACCGTCCCCCACCCGCTGGGGATCGAGCTGATCGAGACGCCGACGGCCGCCGACCTCGAGCGCGAGGCGCTTGCCCGTGCCGGGGCCGACGTGGTCTTGATGGCAGCGGCCGTCGCCGACTATCGCCCGGCCACGGCCCGCGCCGGCAAGCGTCCGAAGGACGCCGCCGCCTGGACGATCGAGCTCGAGCCGACGACGGACGTTCTGGCCAGGCTGGGCGCCGAGCGGCATGCGGACCAGATCCTCGTCGGCTTCGCGGCTGACCACGGCGAACCTGGCCTCGAACGCGCTCGTGAGAAGCTCCGTGACAAGCGCGTGAACCTCTTCGTCTTCAACGACGTCTCCCGTGACGACATCGGCTTCGACGCTGCCGACAACGAGGTGACCCTCCTCTCCCCCGACGGGGAGCGGACCATCGGCAAGGGCCCGAAGGAGGAGATCGCGGTGCGCGTGCTCGACGAGGTGGAGAGGATCCTTGGACGCGAATAGCTCGGAGCGCGCCCCGCGGATCTCCGAGGCCGCGGACGCGATCACCGGGGTCGTCCGGAACCTGCAGCGCGTCGTCCACGCCTCCGAGGAGACGCTGCGGATGGTCGTCCTCTGCCTCGTCGCCGAAGGCCACCTGATCATCGAGGACTTCCCGGGTGTGGGAAAGACGATGCTGGCGAAGGCGCTCGCACGCTCGCTCGACTGTGAGTTCTCGCGCATGCAGTTCACGCCGGACCTGCTCCCGTCCGACGTCACCGGGGTCAACGTCTTCAGCCAGCGCTCGAACGAGTTCGAGTTCCGGCCGGGCCCCGTGTTCGCGAATCTCGTGCTCGTCGACGAGGTCAACCGCGCGTCGCCGAAGACGCAGTCGGCGCTGCTCGAGTGCATGGAGGAGCGCCAGGTGACGGTGGACGGAGTGAGCTATCCGCTCGGCCGGCCGTTCGTCGTGATGGCGACCCAGAACCCGATCGAGTACGAGGGCACCTATCCGCTCCCGGAGGCGCAGCTCGACCGCTTCACGATGCGGATCGAGCTCGGCTACCCGCCTCTCGCCGAGGAGGCTCGGATGCTGACCGAACAGACCTCGGAGCCCCCGCTCGAGTCGCTGCGCCCGGTTGCGACGGCGGCGGAGGCCGTCGCGCTCGCCGAGGAGGCGAGGGAGATCTACGTCGAGGAGAGCCTGAACCGCTACGTGGTCGCACTCCTGCGCCACACGCGCTCCGATTCGCGCCTCTACCTGGGCGCCAGCCCGCGCTCGGGGATCGCGCTTCTGCGGGTCGCGAAGGCGAGGGCGCTCGCTGACGCCCGCGAGTATCTCGTGCCGGACGACGTCAAAATCGTCGCCGTGTCGGTCCTGGCCCACCGGCTGATCCTCGCCCCCGAGGCACGGTCCGCGGGCCTGAGCGCCGCGGAGATCGTCCGGGAGGCACTGGAGAAGACCCCGGTGCCCGTGTGACGCCGCGCGGCCGTCTCGTCCTCGGGCTCGGCGTCTTCGTCTACATCGTCGCCTGGATCTTCGGCTCGCGGCCGCTGTATCCGGTCGCAGTCGGGCTGCTGCTCGCGGTGCTGCTCGCCTGGGCCTGGGTCGGGCTCGCGAACCGGCCCCTGCGGGTGCGCCGGCTGTGGCGCGAACACGACGTGCTGGAGGGAGAGGACGTCCGCATCCGGCTCGACGTCGAGCCGACCGGGCGCATCCTGCCGCCGACCCTCACCTGCACCGAGCGCCTCGGCCGCCTCGGTACGCGTGAGTTCGTGCTCGCGCGCGGCCGCGGCCGCCTCGGCGGAGTCTACGAGCTCCGTGGCGTACCGCGCGGCCGCTACACCTTCGGACCGCCCGAGCTCGCGCTGGAAGACCCATACGGCCTCTACCGGGTCGAGCAGGAGGAGGGCGAGCAGGGAGCGCTGCTCGTCTACCCGCGGCTCGTCGAGCTCGACCGGCTCTTCGCAGAAGGGGGTGCGCACGCGCAGGACGGGCGTCGGCTGCTGCTGCAGCGGCCATCCGGCTTCGACCTCCACAGCGTCCGTGAGTACGCGGAGGGCGAGTCTCTGCGGAAGGTGCATTGGCGGACGACAGCGCGACGCGGCCGACTGATGGTCAAGGAGCTCGAGGACGCGCCCCGGGACGAGGTCGCCGTCTTGCTCGACGCGGACGCCTCGGCAGCGGCGGGTCTCGACCTGGCCGTGCGTGCGGCAGGCTCGATCCTCCAGGCGTACGCACGCCGCGGCCGCCGCGCCGTGCTCGTGGTCAACTCGGCCCTCCGCGAGGTGCAGCAGGTGCATTCGGATGTCGGTGACTGGCGGCGTGCGCTCGAGGTGCTGGCCGGGGTCGAGCCGACGGGCGTGATCTCGGTCTCGGCGCTGCTCTCCGGCGAGTCGAATCCGGCTGCCCGCGCGCTCGAGCTGGTGGTCGTGACGGGACGGCCGGCGCCCGCGCTCGTCGACCGGCTCGTCCAGCGCGTGCTGTCGCGACGGAGCGCTTCGCTCGTTTACGTGGACACGACGGGCCGCCCCGACCCCGGGCTGCTGCGGCTGCAGGCGGTCGGCGTCCGGGTCGCCGTCGTCCGCGAGGGCGCGGACCTGGCCGAGGCTCTCGGCGCGTCGAGGGCGCGCGAAGCCGCTCGTGCGTAAGACGGCGCTCGTCTACCTCCTCCCGGCGCTCGTCGTCACCGGCGGCTGGGTGCGGCTGGAGCGCCCGCGCGAAGGCAGTACGGCACTGCTGCTGGCGCTCGTCGCGCTCGCGCCTGCGCTCGTCCGGCCGCTGCGCCCACGGATCGCGGCCACGGCCGCGGCGGCGGTCGCCGCCATGTGGATCGCCTTCGACCGGTATCCGCTGCGCCACCCGGGCGCCCTCCTGTCGACCTTCGGCAACGGTTTCCTCGCCTTCTACGACGTGGCGGTCCCGTTCGATCCGCGGGTGCATGAGGGAATGAAGAGCACGATTCTCGTCGCAGTCTTCGCCTTCTGCCTCGCGGTCGCTCTCGCTGTCGCCGCGCGTCGGACGGGCGCCGCTGTGATGATCCTGCTGCTCGGGGCCGGCTGGCCGGCCACGCTCCTCGCCGGAGGCAACGCGATCGGGCGCGGGGCGCTGATCCTGCTCGGCGTCCTCGTGCTGCTCGCCGGTCTGACCCGGCGGTCGGTTCCACGCGTCACGTTGGCGGCCGCGGTTGCGCTCGCGCTCGTGGCCGCGGCTGCCTCGACGTCGCCCGCGATCGCCAAGCGCGAGCTCGTGCAATGGCAGCGCTGGGATCCGTACACGCGGCCCGACTCGCCCGTGGGCGTCGGGTTCGTCTGGGACTCGCAGTACGACGGGATCAGCTTCCCGACGAAGAAAACCGTCGTCCTGAAGATCAGCGCGCCGCAGACCTCGCTCTACTGGCGCGCGACCGTGCTCGACGACTTCAGCGACGGACGCTGGATCGAGAGCGGCCCCGCGGAGCGCCCGTCGTCCGGGCAGCCCGACCCCTTGCTGCCGAGGCGGGCCGGCGACGCCGAGCACCTCGTCAAGGCGAACGTGACCGTCGAGGCGCTGCGGGACACCCATCTCGTCGGCGGAAGCGTCCCCATCCGCTTCGACGCGGGACCGGCGCCGCTGATCCATCCCTTCTCCGGAGTCGCCATCCTCCGAGGCGGGCTGACGCGCGGCCTCACCTACACGGTCTGGAGCTACGCGCCCCAGCCGACGCCGGCGCAGCTCGGCCGTTCGCGGCCGCGCTATCCGGCGCTCCTGACGCGGCCGGGCGGCTTCCTCGACGTCGGTCGCGGCGCGACGGCGCCGGCGTTCGGGCTGCCCCGACGCGTGCGGGGGGTGCTCGGGCTGCTCGACCGGCCGGGCTTGCGGTCATACGCCCCGCTGGCGGCGGCCGCCCGCCAGGTAGCGGGGGACGCGCGCAGCCCGTACGCGGCCGCGGTGGGGCTCGAGTCGTGGTTTCGCAGCCGCGGCGGTTTCACCTACAACGAGCACCCGCCCCTGACCAGTGTGCCCCCGCTCGTCGGGTTCGTCGCTCAGACGAGGAGCGGCTACTGCCAGTACTTCGCGGGAGCGATGGCGCTGATGCTCCGCTACGTCGGCGTGCCTGCGCGGGTCGTCGCAGGCTTCACGAGCGGGTCGTACGACCCTGCGACGCACGTGTGGACGGTCACAGACCACGATGCGCACGCGTGGGTCGAAGTGTGGTTTGCAGGCTACGGCTGGCTGCCCTTCGACCCGACACCCGGACGGGGCCGGCTGAGCGCGCCCTACTCGGCCGGCTCGCCCGGTTTCCTCTCCGGTGCCTCGCCGGCGCTTGCCCGTGCGCTCGGCCTGCTCGATCCGGCCGACATCGCCCTGAACGGGAACTTCCGCGAGCCGGGCGGCTTCGTGCGGCGGGGGACGAGCCGCGCCGACATTCCGGGTGCGGCGTCCCCGACGGCCTCGGGCTCGCGGGGCGGCAGCCTGCTCCGGCTGCTCGTTCTCGTCGTTCTCGGCAGCGGCGCCGCAATCGTCCTCACGAAGCTCGCGGCGCGGCGCACCCGTTATCTGACCCGCGACCCGCGGCGGATCGCGAGCGCATGCCGGCGTGAACTCTCCGACTTCCTGTTCGACCAGCGCATCGATGCAGCCCGGAGCGCGACGCTGCACGAGCTCGGCCGGATCGCCGGCGAGGAGCTCTCGGTTGATCCGAGCGCGTTCGTCGCCGCGGCCACGGCGGCCCGCTTCGGCCCGCCCGAGGGGGCGCCGGTGGCCGCCCGGCGCGCGCGGCAGGAGCTCCGCCGGCTCGAGCGGAGCATGCGCCAGCGACTGAGCGCCGCCGAGCGGACCCGCGGCGCGCTCTCGCTCAGGTCCCTCGGCATCTCTGCCTAGCCCATGGCCGCCGGAATGCACGCGATCGTCCTGGCGGCCGGCGAGGGCAGGCGCCTGCGCCCGCTGAGCGAGCGCTGGCCGAAGCCGATCCTGCCGATCGACGGGCGGCCGGTGGTCGCGTCGCTCCTGCGGGAGCTTCGGGCGGGCGGTGCCGAGGGGGTCGTCGTCGTCACGGGCCACCTCGCGCGGCAGGTCGAGGCGCTCCTTGGCGACGGCAGCGGCTTCGGCCTGGAGATTGTCTACGCCCGCCAGCGGCGACCGGACGGATCCGCCGACGCCACCGTCTGCGGCCTGCGGGCCGGCGCCCGCCCGCCGGTGCTCGTCGTCGCCGCCGACACGGTCTTCCGGCCCGGCGACCTCGGACGGTTCTGGCAGGCATTCATGGAGTCCGGCGCAGTCGGCGCCGTCGCTGCCCGCCGCGACCCGCCGCCTGATCCGCCCCACCGCCCGCCGGTGCGGATTCGCGACGGCCGGGTCGAGCGCGTTCTCGACGACGACCCGGCCAATCCGCTCGCGGGCGCCCCGCTCTGGGCCCTCGCCGAACCGCTCGTCGCCGCTCTGCCGGGCGACCAGCGGGCTCCCTACGAGCTCGCCGTCGTGGTGCAGCAGGCGATCGACGCGGGGGAGA
>JBHEMK010000072.1:0-6230 GCA_046262635.1 Gaiellaceae bacterium | reverse complement strand
GGCGCCGTCCGCGCCCACCACGAAGGTGAGATCTTCCTCTCGCTCTTCCACGACTCCAAGAGCGTCGTCACCGCGGCCGAGCTGCTGGCCGAGATCGGCGACAACAGAACCCGGCAGCGCACCAGCGTCTCGCTCGAGGCGATCGCCGGCCAAGCACCCGTCGCCGTGGAGTCCGGCAAAAAGAAAGTCGCCTGCTTCCGCTGGGCCTGCAACAACAACCTCCGCGACGCCGTCAGCGTCCTCGCCGACAGCAGCCGAAAACACAACCCCGGGGCCAACGACATCTACCAACGCGCCCGCGCCCGAGGCCACGACCACCCCCACGCACTCCGCATCCTCGGCCGCGCCTGGCTGCGCATCATCTGGCGCCTCTGGCAAGACGGAAACACCTATGACGCCAACCGCCACGGCAGCCTCAACCGCCTGCTCGCGCCCAAGGGTTGACACAGGACGTCTCATGCGGCGGCAAGCGGGTCGACCGGACAGGCGAAGCGGCGGCCGTCCTCGACGAGGAGCGGGGGCACCTCCTTCGTGCACGCCTCGAGCGCGAACGGGCAGCGCGGATGAAAGGCGCAGCCCGACGGCACGCGCTGGGGACTCGGCGGCGTGCCGCGAATCGCGACGAGCGGCGCATCGGCCGGCGTCTCGGGGTGTGGAAGCGCGTCGAGCAGCGCACGCGTGTACGGGTGGCGAGGATGCTGCAGCACGACGGCGCAGCCGCCCGATTCCGCCACCCGGCCGGCGTAGAAGATCGAGACCCGGTCGGCGATCGACGACATCACTCCCAGGTCGTGCGTGATCAGGACCACCGAGAGGTCGCCCTCGCGCCGCAGTCGGTCGAGCAGCCTCAGGATCCCGGCCTGGACGGTGACGTCAAGCGCCGTCGTCGGCTCGTCGGCGATCAGCAGGCGCGGCCGGCACGCAAGTGCGATCGCGATCGCGATCCTTTGGCGCATCCCGCCCGAGAACTGGTGCGGATAGGCGCGAAGGGCCGAGCCCGGATCCGGGATCCGCACCTCCTCGAGCAGCTCGACCGCCCGCCGGCCGGCGTCCGCGCGCGAGAGCCGGAGGTGGTGGCGGACGTGCTCGGTCAGCTGCTGCCCGACCGACAGCATCGGGTGGAGCGAGGTCATCGGATCCTGGAACACGATCGCGACGTCGCGGCCGGAGACGTCGCGGAGCTGCCTCGGCCGCAGCCCCAGCAAGTCGCGGCCGCCGAACTCGGCGTGGCCCTCGACAACCGCCCCCGCCGGCAGCAGCCCCAGGAGCGCGAGCATCGAAATCGTCTTGCCGCTGCCGCTCTCGCCCGCGACCCCGAACACCTCGCCGGGCTCGACGCGGTAGTCGACGCCGTCGACGACCGTGACGAGTCCGTCGGCGGTCGGCAGCGAGACCCTCAGCCCCTCCACCGCGAGCACGCTCAAGCCCGGGTCTCCTCCGAGTGCCAGGCGGTCTGCGGGTCGAACAGGTCGCGCAGGCTGTCGCCGAGGAAGTTGAAGGCGAGGACCGCGGTGAAGATCGCGAGCCCGGGGAACGTTCCCATCCACCAGTACTGGAAGTACTGCGTCCCGTCGGCCACCATCGAGCCCCACTCGGGCCGGGGCGGCTGCGCGCCGAGGCCGAGGAACGAGAGGCCCGAGAGCAGGAGGATTGCGTTCGCCAGGTCGAGCGTCATCAGCACGAGCACCGGCCCGGCAATGTTGGGCAGGACGTCCTTGAGCAGTGCGCGTCGCGCGGACGCTCCGAGCAGCCGGGCCGACTGCACGTACTCCGAGTCACCCACCGAGAGCACGAGCCCGCGGACGACGCGCGCGTACGACGGCCACGCGACGACGACGATCGCGAGCGCCGCGTTGCGGAGGCCGCGGCCGAGCACCGCGGTCACGACCATCGCCAGGATGATCGGCGGGAATGCGAAGACGAGGTCGGTGACCCGCATCACGATCCCGTCGGCGAACCCGCGCAGGTAGCCGGCGACGGCGCCGAGCAGGCCGCCGATCGCCGCTGCGAGGCCGACCAGCAGGAGTGCGACCGGGATCGAGATGCGGGCGCCGTAGATCACGCGGCTGAGCACGTCTCGGCCGAGCTCGTCGGTCCCGAATAGGTGCGACGACGACGGTGACTGGCTCGGCACGAAGTTCTGCGCCAGCGGGTCGTGCGGCGCGACGAGCGGAGCGAAGATCGCGACGAGGAACCAGGCGATCGCGATGGCAGCGCCGGTGACCGCGAGCGGCTGTCGCCACGCGGGGGCGAGGCGAGGTCTGCCCTTCGCCCGCAGCCCGGCTGCGAAGCTGTTCACGTGACGCGGATCCGCGGGTCGATGACGCCGTAGAGGACGTCGACGATGAAGTTGATCGTGATGTAGACGACCGCGACGAAGATGCTGACGCCGGCGATCGCCGACACGTCGAGCGCGACCGCCGCGCTGTAGGCGTACTGGCCGATCCCCGGCCAGGAGAAGATCTTCTCGACGAGCACGGCGCCGGTGAGCACGTTCGCGAAGACGAGCCCGAGCACGGTCACGACCGACGGCAGCGCGGCGCGCAGGATGTAGCGGTGGATGACCGTCCGCTCGGGCAGGCCCTTCGCGCGGCCCGCGCGCACGTAGTCGTTTCCGGCGACCTCGAGCACGGCCGAGCGGGTGTAGCGGGTGAGCAGGCTGACGTTGAACGCCGCGAGCACGAGTGCAGGCAGCGCGAGATGGTGGAGCGCCTGCAGCGCGAGGCTCCACTTCCCGGCGATCAGCGCGTCGACCGTGTAGAGCCCGGTCGTGTGCGGCGGCGGCAGCGTCCCCGGGTCGAGTCGGTCGCTGCCCGGGAACCAGCCGAGCCGGTAGAAGCCGAGGTAGAGCGCGACGAGCGCGATCCAGAAGGTCGGCATCGAGATCCCGCCGAGCGAGACGACGCGCAGGAGGTGGTCGGCCAGTCGATTTCGCCGCATCGCAGCGTAGACGCCGAAGGCAATGCCGAAGACCCCGGCGAGGAGCACGGACGCGATCGCGAGTTCGGCCGTCGCGGGGATGAAGGTCCCGAGGTCGTGCGTGACCGCGTCGTGAGTCAAGGCCGACTGCCCGAGATCGCCCTGCGCCACGTGCTCGAGGTAGATGCCGTACCGGACCGGCAGCGGTTTGTCGAGCCCGTACTCGTGCTTGAAGGCGGCCACCGCCTGGGGGTCGCCGGCGGCCTGCTCGCCGAGGTTCGCCGTCACGGCGTTCGACGGCACGAGCTGAGTCAGGACGAAGACGACGAGCGTGATCCCGAGCGCGAGCAGCACGAGCGCGGCGAGGCGCCGCCCGAGGAAGCGGAGGAAGCTCGACGAGGGGCGCAGGCGACGCCGGCCCCCCGTCGGCGCTGCGATGGCCGTCGGCGCCGTCGTCAAGGGGCTCCTAGGCTACCGCTCCTCGCGGGCCCAGAACGGACGCCCGACCCGCACCTCGAAGCGGACGTACCGATCGAGTCGGGTTCGTTCGGTCGGCTCGCGCACGGCTGCGATCATCTCTGCCGCCACGGCGAGATCGTCGAGCTCGAAGATCAGGTACCACGCCCAGGCCTCCGACGGCCCGACCCGCAGCACGTCGTCGCAGAACGACGCGACGACTCGGGCCCCGAGCGCCTCCCACTGCTCGAGCAGTCGGCCGAAGGCGGGCCGGAAGACGTCGCGCTTCTCCGCCTCGGGCGCTTCGAAGTACGCGGCTGAGGGCCGCCGAGCACGAGCACCCGGTGGGGAGGGTGGATCGCCACGCCGCTAGTCTCGCGCCGTGATCGCCGACGCGCACAACGACCTCCTGCTGGAGCTCGTGCACAGGCGGGCCGAAGAGCGGCCGTTCGAGCGGCACTGGCTGCCGAACCTCGTCGCCGGGGGCGTCGGCCTGCAGGTCTGCCCCCTGTACGCGGAGGTCGATGAGGGGCCGGAGCGCGCACTCGCCGACGCGCTCGCCCAGACGACGGCCTTCCGCCGGGCCCTGGACGAATGCCCGGCTGTCGCGGCGGTGCGGAGCCGTGCCGACCTGGACGGGCTCGAGGGCCGGCTCGGCCTGATGCTCTCGCTGGAGGGCTGCGAGCCGCTCGGCGCCAATCCAGAGCTGATCGAGGTCTTCTGGGAGCTCGGCGTGAGGATGGTCTCGCTCACGTGGAACCGGCGCAATGCGTTCGCCGACGGCGCTGCCGAGCCCGCCCACGGCGGCCTCTCACACCTCGGCCGGGAGCTCGTCGGCCGGCTCGTCGAGCTCGGCGCGCTGATCGACCTTGCCCATGCATCCGAACGGACCTTCGACGACGTGCTCGACGCCGCTCCCGGGGCACCCGTGCTCGTCAGCCACGCGGGGTGCCGCGCGATCGTCGACACGCAGCGAAACCTCTCCGACTCGCAGCTCCGGGCGGTCGCCGCGCGCGACGGCGTCTTCTGCGTGATGGCGCTGCCGCTCGTGGTCGACCCGGAGCACCCGACGATCGACCGGGTCGTCGATCACGTCGACCACGCCGTGGAGGTGATGGGCGTCGAGCACGTCGGCCTGGGCGCCGACTTCATCCGCCAGGTCTCGCTGGCGCTCGGCTTCCAGGGCCAAGCCGCGGCGCTGCTGCCGGGCGGCCTGGCCATGTCCGATGCGGTCGCGGGCCTCGCGGGACCCGAGGACTACCCCGGCCTCGTGGAGGTGCTCCGGAGCCGCGGCTACCACGGCGAGAGGCTCCAGCGGATCCTGTCCGGCAACCTCCTCCGCCTCCTCGGGCGGGCCCTGCCGGCTGCGTGACTCGAGCGTTGCCTGAGGTTGCCGGAGCAGCGATCCGCATCGGCCGCGCGTGGCTTCGAGCAAAGCCGGCTACGCCGTCTCGCTGAGGGCGGGGACGACCTCGTCGAGAAGGAGGTCGAGGCCGACCGGGTCGCCGAACTCCACGCGGCGCAGCCCGGCGGCCGCGAGCTCCTCGACCTGGGCGACGACCTCGGCTGGAGTGCCAGCGAGGACGAAACGCTCGAGCGGTGGGCCGGCGTCGGTCGCGAGTGTCGGGTCGAGATCCCCGACGACCTCGAGGTACATCGCGACCTGCTCGCGCGCCAGGTCGCGGGCACGGTCGCCGTCGCGGTCGACGACCGTGACCGCGCCGACGACGACGCCGACCTCGTCCCGCCCGATCCACTCCCGCATCCGCTGCACCATCGCCGGGTTTGCGCAGCCGCCGACCTTCACCTCGTCGGCCACCTCCGCCGCGAGGGACGCCATGCGCGGCCGCCACGTGCCCAGCATCAGCGGCACGGTCGTGCGCAGCGGCTCGTAGTTCAACCCGGCCCCGGGGGCGAGCTCGAAGCGCTCGCCCCGGAAGCCGCTGCGGTCGCCCGCGAGCAGACGGCGGACGATCTCGACCGCCTCGCGCATCGTCTCCACGGGGCGGCGCTGCTCGAGCCCGAGCCGGTCGAGCCACGCCCCTTGGGCGAGCCCGAGGAATGCCCGCCCTCCGGAGACGAGATCGAGCGCGGCGACCTGACCTGCGATCTCGACCGGGTGGAGCGTGTACGGGTTCAGCGCGGCGGGCGCGAGCCGCACGCGCTCGGTCGCCCGCGCAAGCAGGAGCAGCGGCGCGATCGCCGGCTGGTAGAGCAGGTCGTGAAAGACCGTGATGACGTCGACGCCGGCCGCCTCGGCGCGTCGGCCGATCCGGACGTACTCCTCCGGCGCCTTGTCCGACTGCAGCCCGAGTCCGACCTCGATCCGGCTCAGGTCAGATCCTCTGTCGCGATCGTCCGCTCGCCGATCCGCTCGATCCGGAGCACGACCCGCTCCTCGGGATCGGGGCAGCAGACGAGCGAGTCCTGCTCGAGCCAGTCCGCGGCCGGGAGGCGCCGCTGCTTGGCCGGCAGCAGCGGCAGCACCGACTGGAGCGCGTAGAGGCAGAAATGCTTGCCCTCGGGGATGCGGAGGCGGCTCGACTCGGTCACCTCGAAGTAGTCGCCG
Source organism: Gaiellaceae bacterium (assembly GCA_046262635.1). Lineage (GTDB taxonomy): Bacteria > Actinomycetota > Thermoleophilia > Gaiellales > Gaiellaceae > JBHEMK01. The sequence continues at coordinate 286 of JBHEMK010000072.1, read as the reverse complement.
ACCTCGAGCCCGCACACAGAGCGGCCCTCGATCCGCTCGACCGTGACCCGCAGGTCGAAGAGCTGCATCTCGGTCATCGGGCCAGCGGCTCGGTCGCGCTGCCGGTCGCGGGCGCCGGCTTCGAGTCACCCGGGCGGCGCGGCCGCGGTTGGCGGATCACCTCGCCGATCTGAGGCAGCCCGTCGCCGGCGCCCTCGCGGAAGCCGTCCTCGCCCTCCTGGTTCACCTGCGCCGCCGCGACGTCACGGCGCGAGCATACGAGGGCGGGGCTGCCGATTCCAGCTTG
>JBHEMK010000071.1:0-34109 GCA_046262635.1 Gaiellaceae bacterium | reverse complement strand
GGGTCACGACACCGAGCTCGCGGATCACGCTTCTCAGCGTGCCGGCGGTCTGCTCGCCCACTCGGCCACGCGAGCCACGGGCGCGCGCGGGGAGCTCCGCAAGCAGTTCCTCGAGGGCACGCAGGATCTCGCTGCCGGTCGTAGCCATCCCGTCGGCCCTAGCGGGCGCGGCCGTGGGGTCGCGTCCGGCGGCGCTGCCGCCGCTTCTCCCTCCGGGCTGCGGACGTGCTGCCCGCCGACTCGACGGCCGGCGTCAGGTCGAGCAGGGCCGGCGTGGGCTCGGCCGAGAGCGCCTGCTCCGACTGCTCGAGTGCGATGGTGCCGGCGTCTGCGTGGCCGCTGAGGCGCCGTCGGCGGGCCGGAACCTCCAAGTCGCCGACCGAGCCTGCCGCCCCGTCCTGCCCGACCTTCTTGGCGTACTCCGGCTCGCGCTCCTTCCACATGGTCAGCAGTGGCGCAGCGATGAAGATCGACGAGTAGGCGCCGGAGCCGATCCCGATCAGGAGCGCGAAGGCAAAGTCCTTCAGCGTCGCCCCCCCGAAGATGAAGAGCGCGGCGACCGGCAGTAGCGTGATCAGGGTCGTGGCGAGCGAGCGCCGGATCGTCTCCCACAGCGAGACGTTGGCGATCGTCGCAAACGACGAGCGCCGCATCAAGGGGATGTTCTCGCGGATGCGGTCGAAGATGATGATCGTGTCGTAGATCGAATAGCCGAGCACGGTCAACACGGCCGCGACGGTGGAGGTCGAGACCTCACGCCCGACAAGCGAGTAGACGCCGACCGTGATCACCAGGTCGTGAATCAGCGCCACGATCACCGGCCCGGCGAATTTGAATTCGAACCTGATCGCGATGTAGAGCACGATCAGGAGCAGCGAGACAATGATCGCGAGAATGGCGTCGTGGGCAATCTGGCGCCCGAAGCTTGCCGAGACGTTCTTCGTCCCGATCTTGGTCGCGCCGACGTTCTGTGTCAGATCCTGCGTCAGCTGCGACTGTTGAGACCCGGTGAGCGAGCGCAGGCGAAGCTGGTATGCCTTGTAGCTGTCCTGGCCGCTGAGCGAGCCGCGACCCTGCACGACTGCGTCCGCGAAGCCGATGTCGGCCGCCTGCTTGCGCACGTCCCCGATCGGGATCGGCTTCGTCGTCGCAAACGAGACCTGGGTACCGCCCTTGAAGTCGATGCCGAGATTGAGCCCCCGGATGCCGAGCGAGGCGGCGCTGATCAGGACGATGGCGCCGGAGATCGCGAACCAGAGGTAGCGGCGGCGCATGAAGTCGATCTGCAGCCACTTGGCCCGCTGCACGCCCTCGGCACCCATGAAGCGGGCGTTCGAGAACCAGCGGAAGCCGGCGAGCAGCCCCAGCATCGCCCGGGTCGCCGCGACCGCAGTGATCAGTGAGATGACCGTGCCGATCAGGAGCATTAGCGCGAACCCCTTGACGCCAGCCGTCGCGACCGCGAACAGGACGAGGGCCGTGATCGCGGTAACGACGTTTGCATCGATGATCGTGTGGAAGCCCTTCGAGTAGCCGGCAGCGATTGCCGCCCGCACGGACTTGCCTGCGCGCACCTCTTCCTTGATCCGCTCGAAGACGACCACGTTTGCATCCGCAGCAACCCCGATCGTCAGGATCAGTCCCGCAAACCCTGGCAATGTCAGAGTCACGTTGAAAAGCAGGATCGCGGCGTAGTAGAACGCTGCGTAGATCGCGAGGCCGAGCACGGCGACGACGCCGAGCAAGCGGTAGAGGAGCAGCAGGAAGACGGCCACGATCGCGAGGCCTACCGCGGCCGCGTGCCACGCCTGGCGGAGCGAATCCTTGCCGAGCGTGGCCGAGACGTCGGTGCGCTCGATCTGCTCGAACTTGACCGGCAGAGCCCCGGTCTGCAGCACGAGCGCGAGGTCCTTGGCCTCCTTCGTCGTGCCGCCCGAGCCGAGGGTGATCTGGGCATTCGGTCCTGAAATCCCGTCCGGGTTCGCGATGTAGTCGATGTACGGCGTCGAGCGCATGACGTTGTCGAGCACGATCGCGAAGTGGCCCGCATACTGGGTGACCACGGTCGAGTCGCCGCCCTTGCCGGCCAGGGACGCAGCCAGCTTGCCGCGCTCGGCCTCGCGCTTCGTGATCGCCTGGAAGACCTTCGCACCGTGGCCTGTGAACTCGAGCGTGACGATCGGCTGACCGTTCTGGTCGAAGTCGGCCCGGGTGCCGGAGAGCTTGAGCTCCTTGCCCGTCATCTCGGGCGGGCCGTTTGCCGAATTCGGGTGGTAGTTCAGGAGGTAGTAGTAGGTCGCAGCAGCCTGCCGGGCGCCGAGGCAGCCGTTTGCTGCGGGGCAGCTGATCAGCTCCATGCCCTGGGGGACTGCGAGCACCTTCGCCTTGGCCGGCACCCTGCCCTTGAACCCGCGCAGCAGCTCCTTGGGTGTCTGCGCCGGGCCGGCGAGGAGCGAGTTACGCGTCGTCGTCGTCGGCTTCGCGCCCTTCTTCTTCGCCGGGACCGTCTTCTGCACGGACTTGAAGAGGTAGTAGGCCTCGGGCAACCCTTTTTTCGCCTTCGACTGCACCTGCGAGAGCAGGTCGAAGAGGCTCGGCGTGGCGATCGCATTTCCCTGGGCGTCCTTCGACGGGCCGGTCACGTCCGCCTCGAAGTCGAAGAACTGGAGCTGGGCGGTGGTGCCGATGATCTTCGCGGCCGCGGCCGGGTCGTGCACGCCTGCGAGCTCGATCACGATCTGGTTCGAGCCCTGCTTGCGGATCTCAGGCTCGGAGACGCCGAGCTTGTCGATCCGGTCGCGCATGATCGAGACCGAGCGGTCGAGGTCGGCGGCTGTCAGCTGGTGGCCCCGCGGCGGCACCGCCTTGAGCACGACTTCGAGCCCCCCCTGCAGGTCGAGTCCGAGCGTCGGCTTCTGGTGCGCGGGCGATCCCGGGAGCGCGAGCAGCAGCGAGCCGACGAGGGCGGCCAGAATCAGCCCGAGCAGGATGAGGTGAGACCTGCGGTTACTCATCGCCGCTCTCAGGGTAGCCTGCGGGTTCTTCACGCGCCTCGTCTGGCTCCTCGCCGGACTCGTGCCCGGCGACGACAGCGGCGATCGCGCGGCGGGCGATCCGCACCTCGAGATCGGGAGCGATCTCGACCAGTACGTCGTCGCCCCGGAATCCGGTGATTTCCCCGTAGAGGCCGCCCGCGGTGACGACCTCATCGCCCGTCTCGAGCGTCTGCCACATCTGCGCCTGCTCGGCCTGCCGTCGCTTCTGGGGGCGCAGGAGCGCGAGGTAGATGAACAGGAAGGCGATCACGATGAGGACGAGTCCGATTGGCGACATCAGATTTGGCGGGGCGCACCTTCGAGCCGGGCGAGCGCGTCCGCCTTGAATCCGGCAAGCCCGCCCCGCTCGATTGCCGCCCGCGCACCGGCTGTGAGGTCGAGCAGGAAGTGCAGATTATGCAGGCTCAGCAGGCGCAGTCCGAGGAGCTCCTGCTGGTTGACGAGGTGGCGGATATAGGCGCGGCTGAACCCCCGGGCGCAGGCGGGGCACGAGCAACCCTCCTCGAGCGCAGCCGCGTCGTGGGCGAAGCGCGCGTTACGGAGATTGAGCCGGCCCTGCCAGGTCAAGGCGCTGCCGGTGCGCGCGGTCCGCGTTGGCAGCACGCAGTCGAACATGTCGATCCCGCGGGAGATCACCTCCAGGATCCCCTCGGGGTCGCCGATGCCCATGAAGTAGCGCGGCTTGGCGGCCGGAAGCAGCGGGGCGGCCCAGCCGACGGCCTCGAACATCGTCTCCCGGTCCTCGCCCACGCTCAGGCCACCGAGCGCGTAGCCGTCGAAGTCGAGTGGGACAAGCTCCTCGATCGAGCGGCGGCGCAGTTCGTCGTCTGCGGCGCCCTGCGTAATCCCGAAGCGGAGCTGCCCCTCAGAGCGCGGGGCGTGGCGCTGACGCCCGGCCCAAAGCGTCGTGCGGCCCACGGCCTCCTCGAGCTCGTGCCGCGGAACCCCGGCCGGCAGACAGATGTCGAGGCACATCGCCACGTCCGAGCGCAGATTTGTCTGGATCGCTGCTGCAGACTCCGGCGTGAAGCGGGCGGGGCTGCCGTCGTAAACCGAGCGGAAGGTAACGCCGTCGCCGTCAGTGGCGAGCAGGGTATCCCGGAGCGAGAAAACCTGGAAACCGCCCGAGTCGGTCAGGATCGGCCCGTCCCAGCCCATGAAGGCGTGCAGGCCGCCGAGCTCGGCGATCAGCTCGTCGCCGGGCCTGAAGTGCAGGTGGTAGGTGTTGCCGAGCAGGATCTCCGTCCCGATCGCGCGGAGCTCGTCCGGGTCGACTGACTTCACCGTCCCCTTGGTGCCGACGGGCATGAAGGCCGGCGTCGGCACGTCGCCGTGGACCGTGTGCAGGATCCCGGCGCGCGCAGCACCGTCCCTGGCCGTGACTGTGAAGCAGCCCATCGGCGGCGAGCGTACCCTCCCGTCGAATGATCCTTGCGACGCTCAGGACGGCCGCTGGGATCGTCTGCGGCCAAACCGGCGGAACATCCTCACGTTCACCCTCACGATCGGCGTGGATTGTTCGGTTACGGCGAGCCGGGGCACGGGGACGCGACCGGCCATCGCGAGCGATCTGGAGCCGAAGAGACGGCCCTCTGCGCGTGCACGGCAGCGGCAGCCCGCGCTTCTCCGGGCTCCAGGACGCGCCCCCCGCCGTGGTACTGCGCCCTAGGAAAGGATCAGCATCGCGTCCCCGAACGAGTAGAAGCGGTAACGCCCGTCGATCGCGAGTCGGTAGAGGCAGCGCGTCTCCTCGATCCCCGCGAAGGCCATCACGAGCGCCAACAAGGTAGAGCGTGGCAGATGGAAGTTGGTCAGCAGCGCGTCGACCCGCCGGAACTCGAACCCCGGCGTGACGAAGAGTTCGGTGCGCCCGGCGAGCGGCCCGCCGCGCGCCAGCGTCTCGAGCACGCGCACGGTCGTCGTCCCAACAGCAAGCACCCGCTCCGCCGCGTTGATTCGGGCCCACGCCGCCGGCTCCACCTCGTAGCGCTCCCCGTGGATGTGGTGCTCCGCCAGCTCCTCGACGGCCAGCGGCCGGAACGTATCGAGCCCGACGTGGAGCGTCACGCGCTCGACCTCGAGCGCGTCGAGCAGTCCCGGCGTGAAATGGAGCCCGGCCGTCGGCGCGGCCGCCGACCCGGGCGTCCTGGCATAGACCGTCTGGTACCGGTCGGGATCCCCGAGCGGTGCGGTGATATAGGGCGGCAGCGGCGTCTCACCCGCGGGGTCGCCCTCGAGACGTAGGCGCCAGCGTCCCTCGCCGAGATGCTCCAGCAGCTCGACCGGACCGTAGCGCCGGCCGGGCCTCAGTCGGCGGGTCGGTCGCGCGAGTCCCTCCCAGAGGTCGCCCTCGAGCCGCTCGAGGAGCAGGACCTCACCCTTCGGAGAGTCGATCGGGATCCTCGCCGGGACGACCCTCGAATCATTGACGACGACAAGCTGACCGCGGAGCTCCCCGGGCAGCTCCGCGAAGAGGCGGTGTCGCACCGTCCCGGTCGAGCGTTCGTAGACCAGCAGCCTGGACGCGTCGCGCCGCGCCGCCGGCCGCTGCGCGATCAACTCTCGCGGGAGGTCATAATCCAGCTCGCTCGCCTTCATCCGACGGCGACGTTACCCTTCCTGCCCATGGACGAGGACGCGTTCGAGCGGGCGAAGGAGCGGATCGCCGGTGCGGCCGAGGGCAGGCTGGAGCCGGGCGCCGCCGACGCCGCGCTCGAACGGGCCCGCATGCAGATCGAAGCGCTCGCGCAGACCGCCGCCGAGCTGGAGGCGACACTGCCGGACAAGGTCGGCAACGCGGTCGAAGACGGCCTCCGCGCACAGGTGCTGCCCGTCGCCCGCCACCTGGCCGAGGTGCGGGGTCTGACCAACCAGGCGATCCGCCGGCTTGAGCGGATCGAGGGCGACCAGCTCGCCGAGCGCCACGCGCGGGTCGACGACCTCGCACTGCTCGTCGATCTGGTCGCGTCCGGCTGGAAGGGCGTCGACGACCGGTTGGCGAGGCTGGAGAAGAGCCTCGAGGAGCGGAGCGGCGCGATCGTCTACCGCATCGAGGAGCGCCGGCCGCCGAGCGCCGGCTCCGGCAGCACCTAGGTCGACGGGAGCACGAGCCGGAAGCGACTGCCACGGCCCGGCAGGGAGTCCAACTCGATCCGTCCTCCGAGCGCGAGCGCCAACTCGTGCGCAATCGCCAGCCCGAGGCCCGTGCCACCCCCGTCGCGCGACCAGAACGGGCGGAAGATCCGGTCGCGCTCCGCGACCGGAATTCCCGGGCCGGTGTCGACGACATCGACCGAGATCGAGCCGTTCGCCGCTCCGAGCGAGAGCTCCACGACGCCGCCCTCTGGCGTCCAGCGAAACGCGTTCGAAAGCAGGTTGGAGATGATTTGAAGCACGCGGTCGCCGTCGGTGACGATCGTCGGCTTCGCCCGGATCTCACGCCGGTAGTCGACCGACCGCCGACGTGCCTCCTCGCCGAATGCCGCATAGGCGCGCTCGACGAGACGCTCCATATCGACCTCCTCGTGCAGGACCGTGAAGCGGTGCGCGTCGAGCTTGGCGAGGTCCAGGACGTCGCCGACAAGGCGGCCGAGCCGCTCGGTCTCCTGCGCGACGACGGCGAGGGAGGCCTCCTTGGCCTCCACCTCGTCGAACACGCCCTCCCGCAGCGCGGCGACATGACCCTGGATCGCCGTCAGCGGCGTGCGGAGCTCGTGCGAGATGCTCATCAGAAAGTTGCGCTCGAGCTCCTCGGCCTCGCCAATGCGACCCTGCATCTCCCGAAACCGATCAGCAAGGTGCGCGATCTCCCCGCCGCCGGGCACCTGCGGGAGGGTGACGTCGCGCCGGCCAGCCGCGACCTGATCCGCGGCCCGCGACAGGGACGTGAGCGGCCGCGAGATCCGCCGCGAGAGGTAGAGCGCGAGCAGCATCGCGACGACGAAGCCGCCGGCGAGCGCGATCGCGAGCTGGCCGACGAGCGTCAGGAGCCGACTGCGCAACGCCGAGGTCGGCTTGGCGACGACGACTGCGCCGAAGAGCTGATTGCCGAGTTCGAGCGGACGCGCGACGCCAAGGTAGCGGCGGCTGTGAAAGGTGAACTCGAAGCTGACCCTCTCCTTCCGCGCAACCTCCTTCATGCTAATCGTCCCAGCCGGCACCTCCGGAACGCCTTCAAGCAACGGGAAGTTCCGCACGACCGGGGTGAAGAAGATCTTGTCGCCTCCGATCGCGCGCTCGAGTTTCCTGGGTGCGATCGTGTTCTTCTTGTCGGTCGAAGGGTTGAGCGTGTAGAGCTGCACGATCCCGGCGCCCTCGCCCGCAAGCTCATCGAAGGCCCGCGCTCGGGTGTACGACTGGAAGAAGCGCACGGAGATCGCGGTCGCCACGAGTCCGGCGATCACGAAGCCAAGCAGGAAGAGCGCCGGCAGCCTGAACCGGAGCGACCGAAACATCGGTCGCATGCTAGAGACCAACGCGGCTAGGCGGGTGTCGCGTCCCGGGCGGGCGAGACCTTGTAGCCGACACCCCAGACGGTGACGATAGGCGAAGCCTCCCCGAGCTTGCGTCGCACCTGGCGGACGTGGACATCAACGGTGCGCGTGTCACCAGCGAAGGTGTAGCCCCAGACGCGTTCGAGCAGCTGATCGCGGGTAAGCACGAGCCCGCGATGGTCGAGCAGCTCCCAGAGCAGGTCGAACTCCTTCGGGGCAAGCTGCACTTCCGTCTCGCCGACCTTGACCTCACGGCGTCCGGCGTCGACCGCGAGGTCGCCGTGGCGAATCTGGGCGCTCTCGCGCTCGGCCCGTTCAGGGGTCGCCCTGCGCAGGATCGCGCGCACGCGCGCAACCAGTTCGCGCGGGTTGAACGGCTTGGTCAGGTAGTCATCCGCCCCGACCTCGAGGCCGATGATCTTGTCGACGTCCTCGTCCCGCGCCGTCAGCATGAGAATCGGCAGGTCGGAGGCCTGGCGGATGCGCTTGCAGACCTCGACCCCGTCGATGTCGGGAAGCATGAGGTCGAGGACGACGAGCGACGGCTTCTCGGCCGCGACCTGCCTGAGTGCGTCTTTGCCGGTCGCGGCCGTGCGGACGACGTAGCCGGCGTTCTTCAGATACGCGGCGACGAACGAGGCGATCGACGCCTCGTCCTCGACAACGAGGACCGTCTCGGGCTTCGATGACATGGCTACGTGCCGGCGCTGAACGGGAACCTGACGCCTGTGTCGGGCAGCGACTTCCAGTCCCCGCCGTTCAGCGAGTACTTGCCGTCGTTCGCCGGGAAGAGCGCCGAGCCGGCGAGGTAGACGGAGCCCTGGCCGACTGCGTTGACGTCGATCCCGCGCCCGATGATCGCAATCCGGAAGAGGCCGCCGATCGCACGGAAGCGGATGTTCGTGCCAGAGTAGACGGTCGCGTTGCCGACGGCGACCGTGCGCTCGGCCCCGGCCACGTCCACGGCGGCCCCGTCCGTGAGGTCGGCGTCGGTGATCCGGATCCTCCCGGCATCGAGCTGGCCGACGACCGAGCCGGTCAGGTTCAGCTGAACGACGACTTGCCCGGAATCGCCGCTCGCGTGCCGCACCGCAAGCGTCCCGTCCCCTGCGGAGCCCGGCAGCGCGAGCGCCGACACCGGTGCGAGCAGCATCAGGGACGCGAAGATGACGACGAGTCGCCGCATGCCTGACCGGAGTATCGTCGCCGGAGTTTTCCCTTCGTTCAACGGAAAGTAAAGAAATCGTTAGCGGCTGGATAAGTCGGCGACGTGGACGAGATCTTCGACTTCGGACAATCGTGTTCGGGTCGCAGCTGCCTTCTCCCTCCCCCACTCGGCACGAAACTGACTCGGGCGGTAGCACTGCCGGCGCCGGCGAATCTTCCTGCTCGGGGCGGCCGTCGCCTCGGATGTCTTCCGCGGTCTGATGCACTGGATCTCGATTGAGGAGTCGAGCGGATCGGCGTGGTGGCGTTGATGATCCTCGTCGACGGAGGCATGCACATGGGCGCCGTCGCTTTCGGCACGCCGCTGTTCCGACGTCTCGCTCGGCATCCTCGGCACCTCTGCGACCGCTGCGCTGGTAGCCCTCGCTTCTCACTCCCTGTTCCAGGTCGGCTGGCTCAACTCGAGCCTGCCCGTCGCGAACCGACCCCGTTCCTCCATTTGGAATCCCCTTCCGTTCCACGACGGGGACACGACCTTCATCACCCGGCTGGCGCAATGCGGAAGCAGGTTGACTTCGTAACCGACGACGACGTCGACGCGGTCGCGAGTGGCGTCCTCGCTCGGGCGTACGACCTGATCGTCTTCCCGGGACACGAGGACTACGCGACGCGCCACATGCTCGAGTCTTTGGGCGCTACCGCGATCTCGCCTGCAACCTGGCTTCTTCGCCGCGAACAACCTCTTCTGGGAAGTCGGGTGTCTGCGAGACCCTGACGAAGTCGTCGCTCTGCTGCGGCCTCGGCCGGCCCGAGGCCGCGTTGGTGGACGTCCAGGATGTCGGCTTCCAACCACGGCCGAGACGCAGGCACCGTTCGTCGTTGCTCGGGCGACCGCGCTGGCTCCTCAGCGGGACGGGATCGAGATCGACGCTCGCGCACCGACCTTTGGCGTTCGAACGCCGCTACTGACCTCGAACCCGCGCCTGCTCGGCCCGGACGGCACGGCGGAAATGACCGAGTACGACACCCCTGCCGGCGCCGAGGTCCTCGCCGCGGGAGCGCTGAACCTCGCGGCCTCGGCGCGGACGTCGCCGGTTTCACAGATGCTCGAGAACATCTGGGCACACTGAGTGCCCCGTGTAGCAGGGCCGTCCGCTCGAGCGGTGAATATGGGGAGATGACCGAGGCGACGCGCACCGGGCGGACCGAGCGGCTCCTGAGCGGGCGGCTCGATGAGCTCGCGTGCGCCGTCGAGCGGGCGTCCGTTACGGTCGCCGCCGCGGCCCGCCTGCTCGAGTCAGCCTCGGTGGCGACAATGCACGCCGTCAGCCTCGAACTTCTCACCTCGGCCCGAGCCTCCGAGCTCTGGCAGGAAGCGGCTGAGCGCCATCCACAGGTCGAGCCGCTGACCCGCTGCGCGACGTAACCGACTAGTACTCGAAGAAGCCGCGTCCAGTCTTGCGGCCGAGAAGACCTGCGTTCGCCATCGCCACGAGGCGGGCGGGCGGGGCCATCCGAGGCTCGCGCAGCTTGTCCCAGAGCGCCTCGGAGGCGTGCACGTGGACGTCGATGCCGACCAGGTCGACGAGCTCGCACGGGCCCATCGGCCAGCCGGCGCCCCGCTTCATCCCTGTGTCGAGATCCTCTGGCTGCACCCGGGCCTCGTCCAGCACGCGGATGCAGTCGTTCAGAAGGGGGATCAGAATCCGGTTGACGACAAAGCCCGGGGTGTCATGGCAGCGAATCGGCGACTTGCCGATCCGCTGCCCGAAGGCGTAGCCCGTCTCGCAGGCCTCCTCCGAGGATCGCTCGGCGCGCACGATCTCGACCAGGGGCATCAGCGGAGCAGGATTGAAGAAGTGCATCCCGATCACCCGCTCCGGCGTCGTCGTCGCGGCGGCGATCTCGGTGACCGACAGGGCGGAGGTGTTGCTTGCGAGGACTGCGTCGGGTTCGACGATCCGCTCGAGTGCTGCAAACAGCTCCTGCTTCGGCGCAAGCGCCTCGACGATCGCCTCGATGATCAGGTCGCAGCGGGCCAGGTCGTGGAGCTCGGTAGTGAGGCTCAGCCGCCCGAAGGCGGCATCCCGGTCTGCTTGCTGCAGCCGGCCCTTCTCCACCTTGCGCGTGAGGAAGTTGCCGATCCGGTCGCGCGCCTGCTCGGCGAGCTCAAGCGAGATTTCGCAGCCGACGGTCTGCAGCCCGGCCTCGACGGAGAGCTGGGCGATCCCAGAGCCCATCGCCCCGAGCCCGACGACACCGACCGATCCGATCTCGCGCGGCACAGCGGCGATCCTACAGCCGGTCACCTGCGCGGGCGGCCGGCCGGTGGCGCCCACCCGCCGGCTCCGCCTTTCTTCCCGAGGCCCGGAGGCCGCGGCTGTCGGTGGCCCGGTCGCCGCCGCAGCCTCGTAGTTACGTTAGACCCGCTCGATCACCGCTGCGATCGCTTGGCCAAAGCCGATGCACATCGAGGCGATCCCGTAGCGCGCGTTCCGGCGCTCGAGCTCGCTGACGAGGGTTGCCGTGATGCGGGCGCCCGTGGCGCCGAGCGGGTGGCCAAGCGAGATCCCACCGCCGTTGGGGTTGACGTCCTCGATCCGCTCGCCCAGCCCGGTGTCGGCGAGGAACTGAAGGACGACCGAGGCGAACGCCTCATTGACCTCGATCACGGCCATGTCGTCCCAGGCGAGGCCCGCCCTGGCCAGGGCCTTCTCGCACGCCTCGGGATTGCCATGGAGCATCAGGTGCGGGTCGACCCCGGCGAGCCCGAACGAGACGAAGCGCGCCCGCGGCACGAGCTCGAGCCGCGACGCCGCGGCCTCGGAGGCGACAAGCAGTGCGGCCGAGCCGTCGACGATCGAGCTCGAGTTGCCGGCTGTGACCTTGCCCCCAGGGACAAACGCTGCCTGGAGCGACGCCATCTTCTCGAGCGTCGTCTCACGCCGCACAGCCTCGTCGACTGCGAAGCGCGTCCGCGTCGTGGTACCGCCCGCCGAGCTGGTCTCGGTCAGGTCGATCGGTACGATCTCCCGCTCGAATCGCCCTTCGTCCGTCGCCCGTGCTGCGCGCATGTGGGACTCGTAGGAGAACTGATCCATCGCCTCGCGGGAGAGGTTCCACTTCGCCGCGATCGCCTCGGCAGAGATCCCCTGCATCACGATGTCGAAACGCTCGAGAACGGCCTCGGACATTGAGCCATTGTTCGAGCCCATCGGGACGCGCGACATCATCTCGACGCCGCCCGAGACGACGAGGTCGAGCTGGCCCGACCAGATCGCCGAGGCGGCGTTGAAGTTCGTCTGCATGGACGAGCCGCACTGACGATCGACGGTCGTGCCGCACACGGAGACCGGCCACCCGGCTGCGAGAACCACATTTCGGCCGATGTTCCAAGCCTGTTCGTCGACCTGCGTCACGCAGCCCCACTGGAGATCCTCGACCTCCGCCGGGTCGACCCCGGTGCGCTCGAGCAGCCCGTTGACGACCTGCGCGGAAACGTCGTCACCCCGCAGCGCAGAGAGGCTGCCGTTCCTTCGCCCGACCGGCGATCGCACGGCGTCGACGATGAATGCAACGGTCATGCACGGACTGTATCCGGCGAATCTTGATTTCTGGGAAGGCCAGGGCGGAGAATCGGCTGGTGCTGCGCAAGAACGCGAAAACCGACCTGATCAAGCGAGTGCCCCTCTTTGCGCGCTACTCGAAGCGGCAACTGGCGGAGGTCGCCTCGCTCGCCGACGAGATCGACGTGCGCGAAGGCAAGGAGCTGACGAGGGAGGGTGCGCCTGGCCGCGAGTTCTTCGTCCTCGTCGAGGGGACAGCCGACGTCAAGCGGAAGGGACGCAAGATCAACACCATGCAGGCCGGCGATTTCTTCGGTGAGATCGCACTGATCTCGGGAGCGCCGCGGACGGCCACCGTGATCGCGACCTCGCCCGTACGAGCGCTCGTGATCACAGACCGCGCCTTCCGCAGCCTGCTGAGGAACTCGCCGCCGATGCAGCTGAAGGTGCTCGAGGCGCTGGCCGAGCGGCTGCCCGCCGAGACGCTGTAACGTCTTCACATGGCGACGACGGTTTCGGGGCGCAAGCTCCTGCTCGACGGGGAGTGGATCGAGACGGGCGAGTGGATCGACATCCGTTCGCCGTACTCGGGCGAGGTCGTCGGCCGCGTGGCCAAAGCGGGCGCCGCCGAGGCGCGCCTCGCGGTCGACGCCGCCGAGGCCGCGCTCGCGAGCCCGCTCCCCGCGCACAAGCGCGCCGAGATCCTCGTCAAGATCGCCGGCGCGATCGGTCGCCGGCACGAGGAGGCAGCCCGGACGATCTGCGCGGAGGCCGGCAAGCCGATCAAGGCGGCCCGCGTCGAGGCGAGCAGGGCGATGTCGACCTTCACCTTCGCCGCCGTCGAGGCGCGCAAGCTGGCCGGCGAGATGATCCCGATGGACGCCGCACAGGCCGGCGAGGGCAAGCTCGCATTCACCCTTCGTCGTCCGATCGGGGTCGTCGGTGCGATCTCGCCGTTCAACTTCCCGTTCAATCTCGTCGCACACAAGCTCGCGCCTGCGCTCGCCGCCGGCTGCCCCGTCGTGCTGAAGCCGGCGAGCCAGACGCCGCTTTCAGCCCTATTGCTCGCGGAGCTCGAGGCTGAGGCAGGCCTCCCACCAGGGTGGCTCAACGTCCTCGTCGGCCCCGCGTCGGAGATCGGCGACGTCCTCGTCGAGGACGAGCGGATCAAGCTGATCACGTTTACGGGCTCCGGACCGGTGGGCTGGGGACTGCAGGAGCGGGCACCGAAGAAGCGCGTCAAGCTCGAGCTTGGCAACTCGACACCGGTGATCGTCGCCGCCGACGCCGACATTGGCAAGGCCGCCGAGAAGCTCGCCGCGAACGCGTTCTCCTTCGCAGGGCAGAGCTGCATCTCCGTGCAGCGGATCTACGTCGAGCGCCGCGTCCTCGACGGCTTCCTCGAGCGGTTCGTTCCGCTCGTCGAAGCGCTGAAGGTCGGCGATCCCGGCGCTGACGAGACCGACGTCGGGCCGGTGATCGACGCCGGGGCGCGCGCGAGGATCCTCCAGTGGATCGAGGAGGCTCGCGACTCAGGCGCCCGCGTGCTCGCGGGCGGCGGTCTCGACGGCGAGCTGATCCGGCCGACCGTTCTCGCCGATGTCTCCGACGACCAGAGGCTCTCCTGCGAGGAGGTCTTTGGCCCAGTCGTGGTCGTCAACCCCGTCGACTCGCTCCACGAGGGGGTCGAACGCGCGAACGCAACTCGCTTCGGCCTCCAGGCCGGCATCTTCACCGCCGCCCTCGGCTCGGCCCTCGAGGCAGCCGCCGCCCTCGAGTTCGGCGGCGTCACGATCAACGAGGCACCGACCTTCCGCTCCGACCAGATGCCCTACGGCGGCGTCAAGGACTCCGGCAACACGAAGGAAGGGCCCGCGTGGGCCGTCCGGGAGATGACCGAGGAGCGCCTCGTCGCGATCGACCTGGGCTGAAGAAGACGTTTCGGCCTCTCCGGCCGGGGAACGCTCGGGCCATGATCGGACTCGCTCTCGTACTCGTCGTGCTCGGAATCGTCACGTTCTTCTTCATGCCGTGGGTCGGAATTCCCGCGGCGATCATCGGGATCGTGCTCCTCGGTCTCTTCCTCGCGGGATTCGGCAAGCGCGCCGCAGAGGACCCGCCCGCTTCCGACCGCCCCGCTTAGACACCCGGCCGGGCGTCGAGCTAATCTCGCGGCTCATGCCGCGTTTCCTGTCGCTTCACCGCCGGCCTGCCTCGGATCCGCCGCCGCCCGGGACCGGGGTGCGCAGGACGCTGCCGGCGCCGAGCCTCCTCCGCCGCGAGCGCAGGACGCTGCTGCGATTGCGCGAGGACCGGATCCGTGATCTCGGCGGGCTGATGCTGGAGATGTTCCGGCGAGACCAGTTTCGCCAGGACCTGCTCGTCGACCGCTGCGCCGAACTCGCTGCCCTCGAGGACCGGCTCACCGAGCTCGACGTCCTCCTCTCCACGGTGATGTCCCTGCGACACCGACCGGCCGCCCGCTGCACCTGCGGCGCTCCGATCATGTGGGGTGCTCACTTCTGCCCAAGCTGCGGGAAAGCAGTGGGCCCCGCCGAACAGGCCTCTTGACGTGGACCCCACCCCGCCCGCCGAGCGGCCCGCGCAGCCGGAGGAGGCGCGCGATTTCTGTCCGCGGTGCGGCTCCGCGTACGAGCCCTTGCAGGAGTACTGCCTGGAGTGCGGCGAGCGTCTGCCCGTGAACCGAGGCGTCGTCGGTGTGCTCGCCTCGGGGTGGCAGCGCCGACTCAACTGGTACCCGGGGGACTGGATCTGGTCGAGTCTCCTCTTCCTGCTGCTCGCGGCGGCCGGGGCGGCGCTCGCCATCCTCGTCGGCGCCCAGGACTCCGGAGGAGCGAGGACGGCGGTCGCAACGACCGAAATCACGGTCGGACCCGGGCGGGAGACCGGCACGGTCAGGACGTCAACGCACGCTCTCCCGACGCCGCCGGAGCCGACGGTGAACACCGCGAGCCTTCCGACACCGCCCGGGGCGCCCTCGACGAGGACGCCGACGCCGTCCTCCCCGGGGGCGATCGTCCAGTGGCCGGCCGGCAAGAGCGGCTATACCGTCGTCCTGGAGTCGGTGCCGACCACGGGCGGTCGCGCCCTGGCGGTCGATCGTGCCCGCCGGGCGCGGGCGACCGGCCTCCAGGAGGTCGGCGTGCTCTCGTCCTCCAACTACTCGAGCCTCCACCCCGGCTACTACGTCGTGTTCGCCGGGGTCTACGGCTCCGGTTCGCAGGCATCCTCAGCCGTGGCTGTCGCCCGGAGCAAGGGCTTCCAGGATGCCTACCAGATCCAGGTGACCCGGTAGGTGTAGCCCGCGGCGCAAGCGGGCATTCTCGCTTAGCGCCAGCGATATTTCCCGTGCAATGCAGCCAGAACCGTTGACTGATTTGCAAACGGAGCGGCGGACTTTGTAACACCGCACGGAATCGGATAGACTCAGCGCCGGGTGAGCGTCGTGCAGACTTTAACCCGCTGTTAACAAAGCTTTGCGGGGCCTTAATAGGAGACGGGGACACTAGCGATGGAAGAGCACACCGCCCAGTTGCAGAATTGCATGTATCAGTACTCACGCGCCATTTACCGCTCGATCAAGGACCTGATCGATCCCTACTCCGACACGGGCCGGCAGCTCGAGTCCCGGCGGGCGGTCCTGTTTCACTGCGAGCAGACGATGGAGCGCCTGGCGGCCGATCCGCTCTATTTCGCCAAGCCGGAGCGAGCCCTGTTCCAGGACATCCGGCGCTACTTTCCGATCACCGCCCAGGCCCAGGTCGCGTGGGCCGTGCAGCGCGGGGTGACGGCTGCGGTGGACTTCATCCAAGAGCAGATCGAGGCCGGCGCCCTAGACGGCGGGGTCGCCCGCTGCCGCGCCACCACGCGCAAGGGCAAGCCATGTCAGCGGACGCCACTGCCAGAGCGCGACTACTGCCCCTCGCACCAGCACCTCGAGCGTACCAAGGCCGCGGCGTAGTCCGGCTCCGAGCCTAAGCTCGGAACGGTGCCGGACGAGATCATTCTCGGCGACAACCTCGAGGTCCTTCCCCACTTCCCGGATGGCAGCTTCCAGCTTGCCTACCTCGATCCGCCGTTCAACACTGGCAGGCCACAGCGCCGCTTGACGCTTGCCACCACCGAGGACGAGGACGGTAGCCGCGTCGGGTTCGGGGGGCGCCGCTACCGCAGCGAGCTTCTGGAGACGAGCTCCTACCGCGATGCCTTCGACGACTACCTGGCCTTCCTCGAGCCGCGGCTCAGGGAGACCCGCCGAGTCCTCCGCGAAGACGGCACGCTCTATTTCCACATCGACTACCGCGAGGCGCACTACTGCAAGCTGCTGCTGGACGAGCTCTTCGGCCGCGAATGCTTCCTCAACGAGATCGTCTGGGCCTATGACTACGGTGCCCGAGCAAGGCGGCGCTGGCCCGCCAAGCACGACACAATCCTCGTCTACGTCAAGGATCGAGCCGAGTATTACTTCGACTCGGCAGGGGTCGACCGCGAGCCGTACATGGCCCCGGGGCTCGTCACCCCAGAGAAGGCGGCGCGCGGGAAACTGCCGACCGATGTCTGGTGGCACACGATCGTCTCCCCCACCGGCAAGGAGAAATCCGGCTACCCGACGCAGAAACCGCTCGGTATCCTGCGCCGAATCATCCAGGCCTCCTCGCGACCCGGCGACCGGTGTCTGGACTGCTTCGCCGGTAGCGGCAGCCTCGGCGCGGCGGCGACTGCCCTTGGTCGGCACTACGTCCTGATCGATTCAAGCTCCGAAGCGGTCCGCGTGATGGAAGAGCGGCTCGGCGCGTGCGCTACGCTCGCATCCCGATGTCGCACGACACAGACAAGCTGATCCGACAGCTCTCGCTCGTCGCCTTCCTGATGGCGGAACGGCGTCCACTGACGGCCCGCGACGTCAAGTCGAACGTCGAGGGCTACTCGGAGATGTCCGACGAGGCCTTCGCTCGCCGCTTCTACTCCGACCGAGCCGAGCTGCTCGCGCTCGGCGTCCCGCTCAACTCGCACCGTGACGAGTTCACGGGCGAAGAGCTCTACACGATCCGCTCCGAGCAGTACTTCCTGCCCGCGCTCGAGCTGACCGACGACGAGCTTGCGGCGCTGCAGACCTCGCTCTACCTCCTGGAGGGGAAGTTCGCGTACGCCGAGCCGCTGCGGCTCGCGCTGCAGAACCTCGGGCTCGGGCGACCTGGATTCGCGGAGCAGCCGAGCGAGACGGCGGCCCGCGTCGAGGTTCTCGACCCGGACTATTCCCTGGAGATGCCCGGCCGGCTGGCGAAGATCGAGGGGGCGATCTCGAAGCAGCGCACGATCAGGTTTGAATACGAGTCGATCTCGCGCGGCGGGCACGCCGCTCGGTCGCTCAACCCCTATGCGCTCTACAACGACAGCGGGCGCTGGTACGTCGTCGGCCAGGATCTCGACCGCAAGAACCTGCGAACGTTCCGCGTCTCGCGCATCCGCGGCGAGATCAAGTTCGCCACGAGGCGCGAGCGCGATTTCCGCCTGCCGGCCGACTTCGACGTCGAAGTCTTCCGAGGCCGGCCTCCGTGGCAGATCGGCGACTCGGTCGGCGAGGCGAAGATCGAGGTCAACGGCGACACGGCGTGGTGGGTGCGCCGTTCCTACGGCGACAGCGGACGCGTCGAGGACGACGTCTTCGTCACCGAGTACTCGTCGATCGGGATGCTCGCGTCATGGGTGCTGCGCCAGGACGGACGCGCAGTACCGCTTGAGCCGGACGAGCTGCGCCGCGAGGTCGCGCGCGCGCTCAAGGCCGTCCGCGCCGCGCACGAGGCGGTCCAGGGGAAGCTGGCCAAGGAGAAGCCTCAGGTCGAGACACAGGCCGACGGCACCGGCGACCGCCCCGCCGGACCGGTCACGCCTGAGCGCTTCGCCGTCCTGCAGGCTCTGCTCGCCTACCTGCTCGCGGCCTGCGGCGAGGAGAAGGAAGCCACGGTCGACTCCGCGGAGATCGTCGAGCGCTTCCACATCCCCGACGATGAGCTCGAGGAGCATCTCTCGCTCCTCAACCTCGTCAACTTCGGCGGCGGCTGCTACACGGTCTACGCCGAACTCAGCGGGAGCCGGGTACACATCGACAAGGAGCTCTACGGCGAGACATTCCGCGCCGCGCCGCGGCTGACCCCGCTGGAGGCGCGAGCGATCCGGCTCGCGCTCGATTACGTCGGCCCGATGATCGCCGCGGAGGCGCACACGCCGCTCGAGCGCGTCCGGCAGAAGCTCGAGGACACCTTCGGCCAATTCGAGCTCGCCCAGACTCCCGAGCCGCTCGTCAATACGGAGCTCGAGCAGCTCGTCCGCACGTTCAGCGAGGCGTGCACGCAGCACCGGCTGGTCGAGATCGAGTACCAGAAGGAGGGCGAGGAAGGGTGGTCGAAACGACTCGTGGAACCCTACTCGCTCGAGCGCGAGCTGCCGAACTGGCGCGTCCACACGTGGGATCGCACCGCCGGCGGCGAGCGCAGCTTCCGGCTCGACCGGATGCGGACAGCGACTCTGTCGACGGAAACGTTCGAGCCCCGTCCGGGCTTCGAGCCGAGCCGGCTCCGCGACGCCCGCACCGCGAAGATTCACTACTCCAAGGCAGTCGCCCGCTGGGCGCACGAGCGCGGCGCGCGTATGCTCGCGGACGGGACGGCGCTGGCGGAGCTCCCGGTCGGCAGCCCGGAGTGGCTCGAGAGCGAGATCTTCTCCTACCGCGGGGAGGCCGTCGTCCTCGAACCCGAAGACTTGCGAAAGCGCGTTGGCGCTCGCGCCGCGCAGCTCGCCCGAGAGCTCGGCGTCGCACGGATGCACGTCGAGGCCTAGGCAGGCCTACCGCTCAGCGGGAAGCGTCAGCGTAAAGGTGGCGCCGCTGCCGGCCCTCGAGCTGACCTCGACCGAGCCGCCGTGGGCCTCGGCGATCGAACGCGCGATGAAGAGGCCGAGGCCGGTGCCGGGCATCGCCGCGCCGCCGACGTCGGCACGGCCAAACTTCTCGAAGATCAGTTTCTGGTTTTCGGTCGCGATCCCCGGGCCGGCGTCGCGGACGGCGATCTGCACGCTCGCCTCCTCCGCGCGAGCTGTCACCTCGACGGCCTTGCCCGCCGGCGAGTACTTGATTGCATTGTCGACCAGGTTCGTGACCACTTGGCGCAGCCGCTCGTTGTCGCCGCGAACCACCGGCAACAATCCGCTCACATTGGCGAAAACCGGCACTTCGTCCTGGCCGAGCGCAGCCGTCGCGACGACCTCGTTGACCAAATCGGTGACATCGACATCGCTGAAGCTGAAACTGAACGTCCCGGCCTCGATGCGCGATGTGTCGAGCACGTCGGCGATCAGGTCTGCAAGCCGCTGCGTCTCGTCGCCGATCAGCGCCAGAAACGCGTCCCGGTGCTCGGCGGAGAGCTGCCGCCAGCGCTGGTGCAGCGTTCTCGCCGAGCCGATCACGGCGGCCATCGGGCTGCGCAGCTCGTGCGAGACGAGCGAGACGAAGTCCGCGCGCAACGCAGAGAGGCGCCGCAGCTCCTCGACGGTCTGCCGCTCGCCCTCGTAGGAGCGGATGTTCTGGACGGCACCGGCGACGAGGCGGCCGAGCAGCGTCACGAGCTCGATCTCTTCCGCTGAGAAGGCGTCCGGCCGCTCACGCAGGAGCGAGAGCATCCCGATCGGGCGGGCGCCGACGAGGAGCGGCGCGGCGAGTCGGCTGAGCAGGCCGAGATTGACGAATTCCGGCTCCTCGGCGTAGAGCTGCTCGGCCATGTCCGCCCGCACGACCGTCCGGCCCTTGAGCACCTCGTCGAGGACGGTTCCCGAGGCGCTGGCGGCGCTCCCCGTCGGGAAGACGGTCTGCGTCCCCCGGCCCGCCGCCGCGACCACCACGGCGATGTCGCTCTCGACCAGCACGATCGCCACCCGCTCGAACGGGACGAGTCCCCTCAGCTCGCGGATGAACGCTCCGAATGCCTGCTCGAGGTCGAGCGAGGAGCCGAGGGCCCGCGCGCAGCGGGCGGCCGCCTCGAGCACGTCGACCCGGCGGCCGAGCTCGTCTCGCAGCTCCGCCGCCTCGGCCGCCTCCGCCCGGGCGCGCCCCGCCTCCAGGTCGAGGCACCTGACGAGCCAACCGATCATCAGGCCGGTAACGAGGTGGGTCGCAGCCGGGAAAGTGGCGCGAACGACGAGGAAGCCGGGGGGCCCAAAATGCTCGGCCCGCCACCACTCCTCAAAGCCGAAAACGGGGATGAGAGCGACCGAAACGCTGATGCCGCCGCGAACCTCGTAGCGGAGAGCGCCCTCAAGCACGGCGAAGATCAGCGCCCAGCGGGCCGGATTGCCGTACTCGTACGAATAGACCACGGCGTAGGCCGCGATCACCGCAGTATCGAAGGCGAGCGCGGCGAGCCCGACCTCCCGGGGCCACCTCAGCGGGTCGCCGCGGCTCAGCCAGAAGAACAGGGCGGTGCCGGCGGCGAAGATCACCGTGATCAGCCAAGCCCAGCGCTCGTACCCGGCGGGGAAGCGCTGTGTGAACACCCCGACCTCAAGCGCTGCGAAGACGAGCGCACCCAGCCTGACCCAGGCGATCCAGCGCTCCGAGGCCGGCAGGCGGCTCTCAGGTCGCATCTCGCTCCTCGATGCGGGCGAGCGCCCATGACGCGTGCTCGCGGAGCACCGGGTCGTCGTGCTCCGCGTACCCGGCCACGGCTTCGCGTGTGGCCGGCCCGCCGACGTTCCCGGCCGCTACGAGCGCGTTTCGCTTCAGCCAGCGCGGCTCGTTCCCGGGCACGTAGAGCCGATCGTACTCCCGCACGAGCTCGACGCCGTCCGCCGCGAGCCAGTCGACCAGAGAGACGTGCGGCCCGGCCTCCGGCGGCAGCGACTCGCCGGCGCGGCGCCGCTCGACCCCGCGGTTCCACGGGCACACATCCTGGCAGATGTCGCAGCCGTAGACCTGGGCGCCGAGCTCCGCGCGATAGGCTTCGGGGATCACATCGGCTGCCTGCGTCCAGTACGAGAGGCAGCGGGTGGCGTCGAGCGTGCCAGGCTCGTCGAGCGCGCCGGTGGGACAGGCATCAATGCAGAGCCGGCACGAGCCACAGTCGAGCTCGAGCGGCCGCGTCGGCCCGAGCTCGATGTCGGTCACGAGCGTGCCCAGCACGACCCAGGACCCATGGCGCCGCGTGATCAACAGCGTGTTCTTGCCGTAGAAGCCGACCCCGGCACGGGCGGCCGCCTCGCGGTCCACGTGCTGGTTCGCGTCCACGAGGACGCGGTAGGAACCGCCCAGCCGGCGGCCCAGCTCATCCAGCCGCTGGCGCAGACTCGCATAGCGGTCACTCCAGGTGTAGCGGGGCAGGCGGCCGTGGTTCTCAGGCCGGGCGGGCTCGGGATGCCAGTAGCAGAGCGCCGCGGACACGACGGTGCGCGCGTCTGGGAGGAGCGTCTCGGGGTGGCACGAAAGCTCGGGCCGCGCCATCGTGAACTTCATGTCCGCGAAGAGGCCGCGGGCGCGCCGATCGCGGATGTGGCGCTCGGTTGCCTCGTACGGTCCTACGGGGGCTGCGCCGACGACGTCGATCCCGAGCTCCTCGGCCAGTTGCGTCAGCTCGCGCGCCGTCATGCGAGGATTCTGCACGCATGAAGGCCGTACGCATCCACGAGGACGGAGGCCCGGAGGTGCTCCGCTACGAGGACGCGCCTGATCCCGAGCCGAAGCCGGGCGAGGTGCTGGTAGAGCTGCGGGCCTCGGCGCTGAATCACCTCGACATCTGGATCCGCAAGGGACTTCCCTCGGTGCCCAAGCCGCGCATTCTCGGCGCCGACGGCGCCGGCATCCGCGCCGACACCGGCGAGCCGGTGGTGATCAATCCGGGGATCGAGCAGGGCGAGAAGATCTACGTCGTCGGCGAGCACGGCGACGGCACAAACGCAGAGTTGATCACGGTGCCCGAGGCGAACGTCTACCGGCTTCCGGACGGGCTCTCGTTCGAGCAGGCGGCGGCGTTCCCGCTCGTCTTCGAGACCGCCTACCGGATGCTCGTGACGCGGGCCTGCCTCGCCGAGGGCGAGTGGGTCTTCATCTGGGGGATCGGCGGAGGCGTCTCGACCGCGGCGCTTGCGATCGCGCGCGCCCTCGGGGGGCGGACGATCGTCACCTCCTCGAGCGCCGCCAAGCTCGCCCGCGCACGCGAGCTCGGCGCGGATGCGACGATCAACCACGGGGTCGACGACGTGAGAGCCGCCGTCATGGAGATCACCGGCGGCCTTGGCGCGGACGTCGTGGTGGAGCACGTCGGCGAGGCGACCTGGAAGACGTCGCTCGACGTCGTCCGCCACTCCGGCAGGGTGACCGTCTGCGGCGCGACGACTGGCCCCAACCCGCCGGCGGCGCTGCACCGCATCTGGTGGAAGCAGCTGACAATTCTCGGCTCGACGATGGGCACGAAGCGAGATTTCGAGGGCGCGTACGAACTTGTCGCCGCCAGGCGGGCCCTGCCGCTCGTCGATCAGGTGCTGCCGCTGGCCGAGGCGGCGGCGGCACATGAGCGGCTCGAGGCCGGCGAGCAGATGGGCAAGATTGTTCTCAGGATCCCGCAGTAATCCGTAGCGGGAGGCGCGTCGCGAGGAAGTTGCATGCAAAGAAGGCATGGTCGAGCCGAGGTTGCTCGCCCGCACCGAGATCAGGGGCTTCGCGCCGGCGCGTAGGACAGGTTCTCGCGCGGGCACCGCTTCCTGGCGGGCTGCCTTGAGCTCTGGCGCCGCATGAGTATACAGCCGAACGCGCGGGGAGGAATCAGCCCCGCATCAGGACGCGCCGAGCGCGTGGGCCTTGGCTGTGGCGGCCAACCCAGCCGGACTCCCCTCACACCGGGCGCCGGAACGAGAGCCTCTGCCAGCGGCAGCGCGGCGGCCGCCGCCATGATAGATGTCTAGGCCCGAGAAAAGGAGAGACGATGCTAGGCCGGAAGGAACTGGGGCAGAGCTCGACGAGCGCCGCGGAGTTCGCGCGTGAGCTCGTAGCAGACAAGAAGTTTCGCAAGCAGCTGATCGCAGCGGTGAGCCACGGCAAGGCTGCCAAGCGACGGGCCCGACCGCGAGTCGGAGCCGTCGCTGCCGTCGCCCGTCTCGCCTCGGACCAGGAACTGCAGCGGCAACTCAAGGCGATGAGGATCAACGCCCAGGGGGCATGGAAGCGCGCCGAGAAGAAGCGCAGCCACAAGCTGCGAAACATCCTGCTCACCTTGATTGGTGCTGGAGCCG
This sequence comes from Gaiellaceae bacterium, assembly GCA_046262635.1. Lineage (GTDB taxonomy): Bacteria > Actinomycetota > Thermoleophilia > Gaiellales > Gaiellaceae > JBHEMK01. The sequence goes on along the minus strand of JBHEMK010000071.1, from coordinate 10,535 downwards.
CAGCCGGGGCGGTGCCGCAGGCGCGGAACTGGATCAGCCGGAAGCTGACTGGAAGTCCTGGCCCCAGAGACGACACGACTCAGTAGTTCACACCGAGGCTGAACTTTGCGTCCTCGGCGGCGCGGGAACGCAGGCGGATCCGGGCCGGATCCGCCCAAGGGGCGGGATCCCGGGCCCGAGCAGGCGACTCCGTCTTTCGGTCGCCCATCTCGACAACGAAGCCGACGATCCGGACAGAACCGGCACGAGCATCTCCCGATCTGTCCGCGCGGCTTCGGTGCCGGGGTCCGCTGCATCAGCCCGGCGGGTGAGGACGTTAAAGTTTCGCCGCCCGGGGAAGCCAGCACTCAGGGGGCGCACCTGTGGCCGCTCACGGTCGCGCCCCCGCCCCTCAATACGTCCGACGGCTCCGTACAGCCACCGACCGGAGAACATTCGTCGATCGCCGCGGTGGGGCGGTGCGAGTCAGGCAACCTCGGCGGCTTCCGCGTCAGATCCGATCCACTCCGCTCGAAGGAGGGATCCGACCGGCGACCGCGGGTTCCGATAGACACCGCGTGACACGTGCAACGCGGATTTTCCTGCTCACCGCATTGCTGCTCGCGCTCTTGATGCCAACTTCGGCATCGGCAGCCGGCAGCCGTGCCGCCCAGCGCTCCGGCCGTCTGTCGTCGCTGGAGTCAGATGTGCTCTCGTCGCTGAACGCGACGCGTGTTGCTCGCGGTCTGGTGCCCCTACGCATCTCGGCTGGCCTCTCGAGCGCCGCTCGCCAGCACTCGCAGGAGATGGCGCGGCTCGGATACTTCGCCCACAGCTCTGCAAACGGCGGGAGCTTCGAGGCTCGGATCGCCCGCTCGTATCCCTTCGGCGCGGCGTTCAGGCGCTGGGCAGTCGGCGAGAACCTCGTCTGGGAAGCGCCCGATCTCGCCGCCTCGGAGGCGCTTCGCCTCTGGATGCAAAGCCCTGAGCACCGCAAGAACATCCTCGACCCGACCTGGACCGAGATCGGCATCTCCGCGGTGCACGCCGCTGCAGCTCCCGGCGTCTACGGCGGCGGTGACGTCACGGTCATCACGACCGACTTCGGATCGCGCAACTGACGCGTTCCGACGCGAACGACGCAGCCCGCTAGCCGCGCTACCCCGATCGAGTGATCTTGCGCCTGCAAGCTCCCTCGGTCGAGTGATCGGGCCTGGCTTTCGGCGGATGCGCCCCTACAGTGAGCCCGAGCGGCTCCGGGCAACGGGGTCGCGGGATCCATCACTGCGGCGAATGGAGTTTATCTATGAAGCGTTTCACACGGCCGAAGTTGCTGCTGCTCGCTGCTCCGCTGGTGCTCGCGCTGGGCCTGCTGGCGGGCACGCTGCCAATGATGGCATCGGCCACTGCGCCGCCTGCGCCTCCGGGCCAAGGTCCGTGCTCGCACGGGAACACCGGGAAGGTTTGTCGGCCGGATCCGTCCCAGAACGGCAAGGACTGCCAGGTTCACGGCAACAACGGCGTCGGCGGCGTGAACGAGGATCACTGCCTCGCTCAGTCGACGACGACCGTGGAGACGACCCCGGTCACGACGACGACCACCACCGGGGAAACGATCCCGGTCACGACGAGCACGGTGGCCACGACCCTGCCGGACACGACGACCAACGCCGAGACAACGACCAGCGCCGAGACAACGACGGCGGTCGTTACCGAGTCAACCCCTGTGGAGACAACGACGGCATCGAACGCGCCGACCACACCGGCCGTTTCGAACCAGGGCACCCAGGCGTCGCCGGCACAGCCGACGCAGCGCAGCGGCGTCGCCGGAGTCCGCGTCTCGAAGAAGCGAGCCGTCCACAAGGTCGTCCGTCACAAGGCGGTACGGAAGGCAAAGGCTCAGCCCAAGCGTTCGCATTCGCAGGTCAACGCGGCGAGCATCAGAAGGGTTCATGCTCTTCCGTTCACTCCCTAGTACGCTGCTTCTGATCGTGGCAGGGCTGGCACTCGCCGGCCCTGCCACGTCAGCGCCGGCAACAATGCTCGTGATACCGCGGTTGCACCTCGACGTCGCGATTCAACCCACGCTGAGCAGGGGCCCGATCGTCTATTACCGCGATACCGACACCCTCGCAATTGCCGGACACCGCACGACCCACACGCATCCGTTCCTCCACCTGCCCGACCTGCGATTCGGCGACAGGATTAAGGTCGGAAGCGTCCGGTACGTCGTCCGACACAGCAGAATCGTCCTGCCTTCACAGCTGTGGGTGCTCCGCTACAAGGGCCTCGTAGTCTCTGCGTGCTACCCGGCCGGCAGCTCCCGCTACCGATACGTCGTTTTCGCCGCCCGCGTCTCCTGAGAGCAGGCGGTTGACAGCGCAAGGCCGTCGCCGGTTCCCGATCCGGCACCCTCTACCCGTTTGTGGGGCCCGGAGTGCTAGCGACCCCGTCTCAACCGGTTAGCCGATGCCGAGAATGAACTTGGCATCCTCGGACATCTTGTCCGGTGTCCACGGGGGGTCGAACGTCAATTCGGTCTCGACAGCCTCGACACCGTCCACGGACTCGGCCGCAGCGCGGATGTCGCCCTCGATCATCGGGCCGGCGGGGCAGCCCATCGACGTCAGGGAATAGAGCACCTTGATCTTGGGTCCATCGATCTCGACGTCGTAGAGCAGGCCGAGGTCGACGATGTCCATCCCGAGCTCAGGATCCTCGACCGTCCGCATCACCTCGATCACCTCGTCGCGCGTCGGCACGTCGGTCAGTCTAGCCGGCAAGTTCTGTCGCCGCGCGGTGTCTCCTTCGGGGACGGGGGGCACGGAGAGGCGCGCGCAGCATGCGGCTGCTCGCGCGCGTCGTCTCCCCTCGAGCCGAGGAGCGTCACCGCCTCCTTCGCCGCGGTCGACGACCGCTACACGGAGACGAACTTCGTGTCGGTGCTGAGGCGAGGCTCGGACCTCTGGTGCAGGCTCCGGGGCTTCATGCCGACGACACAATGCTGGCGCCGCTGTCGCATGCGCTCAGTCGGCGCAGGATGTTTCGCTTGCCGGCGGCCGCCGGTACAACCAGCAAGCCAGCTTCGTGAGAATCGGTTGGCTCGTCGAAGTGGACGAAGACCGACTCTCTGGGCCCACTCGATCCAGTCTCGGCCCTCGAAGTTGAAGGCCAACAACGCCCGCGGGCAGCGGGGAGTCCGGGACTCCAACGAAGCCCGGGTCATCGGACACGACAGCGATGGGCCTCTGGCGAAGCTCACAACGATGAGGCGAGCGGCCGACAGGTTCGGGAAAGACAGATCGTCGATCGCTCGGTCAGATCTAGCCGGAGATTTGCGGGAAGGTCTCGCAGGCCAAAGGCGCGAGCCCCTGACTGAGCGCGGCGTGGCCCATCCGCAACGGCCTCGTCACTGGGGAGCGCGCGTCTCCGGCACGTCCGTCACCGGCGAGGCCGGGCCCAACCCGGCCTCGCCGCGTCTTGCCACTCTGCACTCAGATCTTGCCGGCCGCCTTCCACTTCGACCAGATCTGCTTCATCTCCGCGGCGGTCTGCCGAACGGAGTCGGAGGCGCTCAGCTTGCCCTGCGAGACCTGCGCGAACATCTGCGGGATCAGGAACTTGTTAAACATCTCGTCGATCGCCGCGTTCGTGTAGCCGGGGTAACCCACGTTGTGCGTGTACTTCGATGCGATCGTCGTCAGGATCGTGTACTTCCCGCGCGGCCGGTGTGTGTCCGCCCCCGCCGCCTTGTAGATCTCCTTCAGCGGGAACGCGCCCGGGAAGCTGGGGAAGTTGTAGAGCTTGGACGCGAGCGTCGCCTGCTTGTAGTTGATGCAGAGATCGGCGATGAACTTTGCTGCGGCGGCCTTGTTCTTTGCGAACTTCCAAATGAAGTAGACACCCATCACATGCTCGAGCCCGAGCCGCCCATGGGGGCCCTTCGGGATCGGCCAGATCCAGAGGTCGTCGACGAACGGCAGCTTCAGGTCCTCCGGCGTTCGCGTGGCGGAGATCGCGTTGAGGATCATCGAGCCCCGGCCGGCGTAGAGGAACTGGTTGTTGGAAGCCGGGTTCCAGCCGAAGATCTCGTCGCTCTCGCCGCTCTTGTAGATGTCGGCCATGAACTTCACGGCCTCGACCGTGCGCTTGTTGTTGATCGTGAGCTGGTTGTGCTCATTCTGGATGAACGAGCCGAAGCACATCATGAAGGCGATCAGAGCCATGTTCGAATCGAGTTCCTGCGACTGGCCGATGCCGATCGGATGGCCAGCCGCCTTCAGCTTCGGTGCCGCTCGGCGGACGTGCTCCCACGTCGCCGGAGACTCGCCGACGCCGTTCCAGAAGTCGTGCCGCCAGACGACCGGGTCGGGCACGTAGTTGTCCGATACGCCGAAGTACTTCTTCGTCTTCGGGTTGTACGTGCTCTTCTGGCCGAGTTCTCCGTACTTACCCACCTTGTGCTCGATCTCGTGGATGATCGGGGCGTGGTTGATCACCTGGTCCTCGTAAGCGGCTGGAGGCGAGAGCTGCCAGAAGATGTCGTGGCCGCTCTGCGCCGCCACTTCGGCAGCTGCCCGTGCCGGGAGCTGGGTGTTGGCGATGTGGTCGACAGTGACCTGGACATCGTTCTTCTGACCCCACTGCTTGACCCACGTATTGTCGAACCATGTGTCGTAGTCCGGCACGAAGTGGATCCATTGGATGATGCTCAGGTCGCCTTTGAGCCAGCGCCCCGTGTACTTCATCGGCCCCGCGAACGAGTACGGGGCGCTTGCTCCTCCCACCCCGAGCGCCGCGGCGCCGACCCCGGCCCGCTTGAGCAGCTCGCGTCTGCTCACGCCCTCCTCCTGGGCCTCGTCGGTCGAGTCCGACATGCTCCCTCCTCTCTGCGGTCTCATCTGAAAGCCCCCCCTGTGAAGCCGGCGATGAAACGGTTCAGGAACGCGTTGTAGATCAAGGCGAGCGGGATGCTCGGGATCAGGATCGCCGCCATGATCGACGGCCAGTTGTAGAGGTCACCGCGGATCAGGTCGACGGGAACGCCGGCCGAGAGCGTCCGGTTTGCCGAGCCGGAGATGAAGGTGATCGCGTAGATGTACTCGTTGACGACGAGCGAGAACGAGAAGATCACGACGGTCAGGATCCCGGGGATCGAGATCGGGAAGACGACCCGGACGATCGCCTTCAGTCGTGAGCAGCCGTCGATCAGCGCCGCATCCTCGAGCTCGATCGGGATGGTCTTGAAGAAGCCCATCAGGAGCCAGATCGAGAACGGCACCGTGAACGAGGGATAGACGAGCACGAGCGCCCAGATCGAGTCCTGCAGGCCGAGCTTCGAGATCACGCGCGAGAGCGGCAGGAAGAGCAGTGTCGGCGGCACGAGGTAGGTGAGGAAGATCGCGACGCCGAGCGTCTGCCCCAGCCGTCCCGACAGGCGGGCGAGCGCGTAGCCCGCCGGCAGGGCCAGGACGAGCGTGATCGCGACGACGAGCACTCCGACGAGGCCTGTGTTCCCGAGCCAGGTCAGGTACTTCGTGTCGCGAAAGAGGAAGCGGAAGCCCTCGAGCGTCGGATGCCAGCTCCAAGGGTGCGTCGTGTCGAACACGGCCGCCTGCGGTTTCAGGGAGGTGTAGATCATCCAGAAGAACGGAAACGCGAGCACGGCTGCGAACGGGACGGCGATCCCGTACGAGAAGAACGAGCCGCGCAGCCGGTGGAAGATCACGTCACCTCCACCCGGCGCGCGAAGAAGAGCATCCCGACCGCCACGAGCGCCAGGACGGGCAGCAGGAACAGGGCGATGGCCGCACCCGGCCCGAGCGAGCCGGAGTCGATGCCAGTCTGGAAGGCCCAGGTGGTCAGCACCTGGGTCGAGTTGAACGGGCCTCCGTTCGTGAGGATCTGCACGACGGCGATGTCGGTGGCGGTGAAGACGATCCCAAAGAGCAGGGCGACGATGGCGATCGGCAGCTGCAGCGGCAGCGAGACGTACCAGAACTTCTTCAGCCCGGTTGCAGCGTCGACCGCGGCGGCGTCGTCGACCTCCTGCGGGATCGAGCTGATCCCGGCGATGAAGATCACTGTCGAGAACGGGAGGATCCGCCAGGCATGCACCGTGATGATCGACGCCATCGCGTTAGCCGGGGTGCCCAGCCAGTTCGGCTTGTTCGCCTCGCTGACCAGGTGCAGGTGGATCAGGAACCAGTTGAAGATGCTGGCCAGCGGGTCGAAGAACCAGAGGAAGCCGATCGTCGTCAGCGCCACGGGCGCGGCCCAGGGCAGCAGGATCAGCCCCCGCAGCAGCCACTTGCCGCGGAAGCTCTGGACGAGCGCGTGGGCGAGCAGACCCGCCCCCACCACCACGATCGCCTGCGAGATGACAGTGAACAGGAAGGTGTGCCAGACCGCGTCACGGAAGATCTGGCTGTGGAGCTCCATGCGGAAGTTGCGGAGGCCGACCCACTTCCCGGAAAGCGAGCCCGCGGTGGCGCTCGTGAAGCTGAGGTAGACCGACAGCAGAAGCGGACCTCCGACGAGCAGCCCGATGAACAGCACGGCGGGCGAAATCAGGAACGCAGCCAGGAAGCCGCGGCGCTCCGTCACGTGCTGGAGACGACGACCTTTCGCCCTCGTCGCGGCCACCGTCGCCATTGCGGGACTCTAAACGGAATGCGATCCTCGCGGCAAAACATCCGATGCACGAAGCGGTAGATTGCCGCCCGTGGCCGGCATCAAGCTTGAGCGATTGAGCAAGGTGTACCCCGACGGAACGCGGGCGGTGACCGACCTGGACCTCGACGTCGCCGATGGGGAGTTCGTCGTCTTCGTCGGCCCGAGCGGCTGCGGCAAGACAAGCGCCCTACGGATGATCGCCGGGCTCGAGGAGGTCAGCACGGGCACGATCAGCGTCGGCGACACGGTGGTCAACGACCTCCCGCCAAAGAACCGTGACATGGCGATGGTATTCCAGAACTACGCGCTCTATCCGCACATGAACGTCTACGACAACATGGGCTTCGGTCTGAAGATGAGGGGAGTCGGCAAGGACGAGGTGAACCGCCGAGTGACCGACGCCGCCAGGGTGCTTGGTCTCACCGAGGTGTTGAAGAAGCGGCCGCGCCATCTCTCGGGCGGGCAGCGCCAGCGGGTCGCAATGGGCCGGGCGATCGTCCGCGAGCCCGAGGCGTTCCTGATGGACGAGCCGCTTTCGAACCTGGACGCCAAGCTGCGCGTCCAGATGCGGGCGGAGATCGCGCGCATCCAGCGCGACCTGGGCGTGACCACGATCTACGTCACTCATGACCAGAGCGAGGCGATGACACTCGGCGACCGCGTCTGCGTGATGCGACACGGACTCCTCCAGCAGGTGGCGCGGCCGCAGGTGCTATACGACCGGCCCGCGAACCTGTTCGTCGCGAGCTTCATCGGCTCGCCGGCGATGAACCTCGTCGAGGCCGAGCTCGGCGAGGGCCTCGTCCGCTTCGGGCCGCACAGCCTGCGGGTGGACGAGACGGTGCTCGCGGCCCGGCCCGCCCTGCGCGGGTACATCGGCCGTGCGGTCGGGCTGGGGATCCGGCCCGAGGACATCGAGGACGCCGCGATCACCCCCAGTCCGGCGGCGGACTGCCGCATCTCGGTGCCCGTCGACATCAGGGAGGACATGGGCTCGGAGGTCTTCGTCCACTTCGCGATCGACGCGCCCCCGGTCAAGACCGAGGAGGTGGTGGAGGTCATCGGCGCCGAGGCGCTCGAGGCAGCCGTCGAGCAAACACACCGCCATGGCAGCCCCTTCATCGCCCGCGTCGACCGCTCGACGGCTGCGCGGGAGGGGCAGCCGATCGAGCTCGTCGTCGACACGCGACGGCTTCACTTCTTCGACCTCGAGTCCGGCGACGGCATCTACGGCGACGATTCGACGCCCGAGCCGGCGTACTCGAGCGCCGTCGGCAGCGCCAACCGATAGAACTGCCCGCCGTCGGCGGGCGGGCAGAAGCCGAACCGGTAGGGAGCCCGAGCTGCGCCACTTCCTGCGCGATCGCGAGCGTGCCTGTATTTCGGTTCGGGTTCTTACACACGCGACGGCGAGCGCGGGCGCGTGCGTACAGCGCCGGGTCGCCAGCCTCCGCGGCGACACGAGCGCAGTGCTCGGCGCCGTCGGCGACGGCGACGAGCCGCTCCAGAACTCGACGGTGCCCGCACCTGCGCCCGCTGATGCAGCTCGATCGCGAGATCGGGTTCGGCGGCGCCGAAGGATAGGACGTGCTGCCACTGCTCCGCTCCCGGCCAGGACGGCAGGCTCACCGTCACGGTCTCCGTCGGATCGTTCGGGCTCGCCTGCCTGAACGGATGCTTCTCCCGATCGAGGACGAGCCAGGGCGCGTGAAAGGCGTGTCACATCGCCCAGATTCAGGTGCAGCTCGCCGATGCGGAGCCACACATCTTCGGGATCGCTGGCGCGACCAGGACGAGTCAGAGCAACTCGGCACCCGGCTGGTCGGCAAGCGCCCGGGTGCGTGCAAGTTCGAGCACTGCCTGGCGCAACTCGTGCTACTGGCCGCACCCGAAGAGACGCGGGGCGTTTGTGCTGTCCGCGACCCAGGGCGTGCCCGAGGCGATTCACGCCGCCGACCGGACGGCGCCCGACCTGGCCAAGGGCCGCCGGACCCGCTGGGGAGGCGCTCCAGGCGGTCGCGCAGAGCGCCCGCCGCCTCAGATCGGCCTCAATTGGGAGTGACACGCGAAGTGACACAAGGCGCTATTCATTCCGAGGCGTGAAGACCGTCCGCCACGCCAGCCTCACTTCATCTCGGCTCAACCAAGCCATTAGAAGCCGAGAAGCCGCACCTCTTCCTTGCGCTCACGCGCGAAGAAGTGGATGCCGTCGACGAAGCGCACCCAGTTGCAGCGTGTGCACATCACAAGCGAATGCGTGCGAGCGCTGTCGGCGAGGAAGCGGACACCGCGGAGGAGGTCGCCGTTCGAGACGCCTGTCGCGGCCACGATCATCTCGCCGGGCGCGAGGTCATCGATCGTGAAGACGCGGCCGTAGTCGTCAATCCCGAGCTCCTTCAGCTGGTCGATCTCGCTCCGCGTCGTCGGCCAGAACTGCGCCTGCAGCTCGCCCCCGAGGCAGCGGAGCGCCGCGGCCGAGAGCACCGCCTGGCGCGTCCCGCCGATCCCGACCGCCAGGTGGTCGTTCGTGCCGCGGATCGATGCCGAGATCGACGCGGTCACGTCACCGTCCTGGATCAGCTTGATGCGGGCGCCGGCCAACCGGATCTCCTCGATCAGGTCGTGGTGCCGCGGCCGGTCAAGCACGATCGTGGTGACATCGTTGACCCGGCGGCCGAAGGCTTCGGCGATTGCCTGGATGTTCTCCGCGATCGGCCGACCGAGGTCGATTGCGCCGCGCGCGCGCGGGCCGACGGCCATCTTGCGCATGTACATGTTCGGCAGGCTCATCAGCGAGCCCGGCTCGCCGATCGCGATCATCGACATTGCCCCGTAGCTGCCGCGGGCGACAACACCACGCCCTTCGAGCGGGTCGAGCGCCAGGTCGACCTCCTGGCCGCCCGCGCCAACAACCTCGTCTGCACGGAGCACCGTCGCGTCGTCGCTGACCCCGATCACGATGCGGCCGCTGATCTGGAGCAGCTCGAGCGCCGCCTTCATCCCCGCACAGGCGGCGTCCTCCGCAGCTTCCTGGTCGGCCCGGCCGAGCCAGCGCGCGCCGGCGAGCGCGGCCCGCTCGGTCGCGCGGAGATACGACTGACAGAGGCAGGGCTGCCAGGCGTCCTGAGTGTCGGCCGGCTCTTCCTGCGTCATACGGCCTCCCTGTTGCGCTCCGCCGCAGAGACGACGAGTTCCATGGCTTCGGAGGTCGCGCGCTCGACGTCCATGTTCTCAATCACGGGTACCCCGGTCCTGCGGGCGCGTTCGACGATGTACCGCTGGATGCGCCGGATGTCCCGAAGGTGGTCGAGGTACTTCGCGACCGGACGGCGCTCCGAGGTGGCGTCGCGGATGAAGAAGTGGGAGCTGTGGGTCACCTCGTCCGTGATCTCGAGCACGCACTGGACGACGAGCGCACCGTCGATTGCGGGAAGCATCCCCGGGACGAGGTGGACACCCTCGAGCACCATCGACCAGCCTTCCTCGAGCGCGCGCTCGATCGAGGCCCGGACGCCGACGAGGACGTTCCGCGTCTGTTCGAGGAAACCGAGCAGGACCGGGTCGCCTGTCTCCTGCTCCTCCGTCGGCAGCCCGCGGCCGGCCTCGAAACTCGAGTAGTGGATAGAGGGCATGAAGTCGCGCGCAAAGAACGCGCGCATCGTCTGACGGACGAAGTCCGTCGAGGTGACGCGGGTGATGCCGAGCCGGTAGGCGACCTCGGTGGCGAGCGTCGACTTGCCGGTGCCGGTGCCGCCGCCCACGAGGACGATCAGTGGAACATCGAGCTCGCGGAGCTCGCGGTAACGGCGAAGTTGGCGAACGGCCTCGCCCCCCTCCTCGCAGCCGAGGATCTCCACCGCAAGCTCGTCGAGCCGGTCGAC
>JBHEMK010000070.1:0-8383 GCA_046262635.1 Gaiellaceae bacterium | reverse complement strand
GCGCCAAGGCGCGACCGGCGAGTCCGACCTCGACCAGCAGCTCGGTCGCGCGCGCCTCGCGTTCGCGCAGCGGCGGCTGCCGCCGAGCAGCGCGACGATGAGGCCGACGCCGAGCCCGACGCCCGCGGCCGTCAGCGCCGTCCGCGCGGGCCGGCGCAGCAGGTTCTTGCGGATCAACGCCGGCCAGGACACCGGCTACATCATCGACCAGGCCGCAGCGGGTTCGCCGCCCTCCGGGCTGGTGCAGGGATCATGCTCGTCGGATCGGGCTGCTCGGCTCCAAAGCCCTCGCCGGGACTGCGGAGCTCTTCCTCGCGCATGCCCTGCTCAAGGGCGGCCTCTTTCTGGTGTGCGGCATCCTCCTCGTGCAGCTCCGCGGGATCGATGAGCTCGCGCTGCACGGGGCAGGCGTGAAGCTCAGGCTGGCCGCCGCACTCTGGGGACTCGGCGCTGTCGCCCTCGCCGGGGCGCCCTACGTCGGCTCGTTCCTCGGCCATTCCCTCGTCGAGGAGGGGGCAGGCCTCGCCGGAATGCCCTGGGTGCAGCCGCTGCTGCTGGTCGCCTCGGCAGTCTCGGGCGCGGCGCTGCTGCGTGCCGGCGCACGCGTCTTCCTCGGCTGGGGACCGAAGGACGACGCGCTCCTCTCGCCGGAGCCGCCGAGGGAGCCCGCCGGGCGCGAGGCGGCTCTGCCGCTCATGGCCGGGGTCGCCGTGGTGATGATCGCCCTCGGACTCGTCGCGAGCGTGGTGCCGGGGCTGTCGCCAGCGAGCCGAGCGCGGGGCCGAGCAGTTCCGGGACCGGACGGGGTACGTGCGCCGCGTCCTGGAGGGCACGCCGGCGAAGGCGACGCCTGGGCTCCCGTTCGCCGTCGCCGGGGCGAGCCGCTCGACTGGGCTTAGGAAATCGGCGCCACGATCCTCATGGTCGCCGGGACGGCGTTCGGGCTCTGGCGCGGCCGACTGCCGGCCGCCGCGCGCAGCGCTGCGGCACGGACGCTCGAGCCGCCGATCGCGGTCCTGAGGGAAGCCCACAGCGGGATCGTCGGCGACTACCTGCTCTGGATCACCGTCGGAACGGTGCTGCTCGGCGGAATCTGGACGTTCACCCTTCGCTGACGGCGGGAGCGGTCCGGGCCAGGGAGAGATCGGGCGCCGACTCCTTCCGGGCCCGTCGCGCGTGCGCGGAGGAGCCCGGTGAAACTCGTCCTGCGTGGGTGGGGGCGGCGCGGACCCGTTGGGGTCCGGGACTCCCGCGCCTTGCGACGGCGGCGGTCTCGCCTCTCTGACCGAGCACGGTGGGCCGCGCCACGTCCCCGATCCCCGACCTTTGCGACCTCAAATAAGATCAACACATCGACGTGCTGAGCCTTCCCGCGCTGCTCGACCGACTGCCGCACGAGCGCACACGGCTGCTCGACAACCTTGGGCGGATCCGCCGCGAGATCGGTCCGATCACACCGGAGCTCGCGGACGCGCTCGCCGACCGCATGAACATCCGGCGCGGCGAGGCACACGAGGTCGTGTCGTTCTACTCCTTCCTCCAGGTTCCGCTCGATGCGCTCCGCGTGTGCACCGGCCCGGTCTGCGACTGCGCGGGCGGGCGCGAGCTGCTCGCCCAGGCCGAGGAGCTCGCGCCGGAGGGGCTGCCGGTCCTCGAGGTGCCGTGCCTCGGCCACTGCGACCTCGCTCCCGTCGGCACCCGCGGCGACACGGTGCTCCCGCTCCTGACCCGCGGCGGGCTCGAGGATGCGATCGCAGGGCGCCCACCGCGTCCGGTCTCGCACCGGACCCGCGCCGGCGTCTCGACCGGGCTCGAGACCGCCGACCGAACGCTCGCCGACTACCGCGGCCGCGGCGGCTACGCGGAGCCGCCGCCGAGCGGGCGGATCCTCGAGGAGCTGAGGGCGTCGGGCCTCGTCGGCTACGGCGGCGCCGGCTTCCCGACGGCGATCAAGTGGGAGGCCGTCCTGAAGGAGCCCGGCCCCCGCTTCGTGGTCGTGAACGCCGACGAGGGCGAGCCGGGCACGATCAAGGATCGCTACCTGATGGAGCGGCGCCCGCACCTCGTGCTCGAGGGGATGCTCGTCGCGATGCGCTTCGCCGAGGCGACTGAGGGGTTCGTCTACCTCCGCGAGGAGTACGCGGACGCCCGGCAGAGGTTGCAACGCAGTCTCGACGAGCTGGGCGACGAAGGCTTCCTCGACGGCCGCTCGATCGAGCTCGTCGTCGGCGCGGGCGCCTACATCTGCGGCGAGGAGACCGCCATGCTCGAATCGATGGAGGGCAGGCGCGGGATGCCCCGGCTGCGCCCGCCTTTTCCCGCCCAGTACGGGTACCTCGGCCGGCCGACGCTGATCGACAACGTCGAGACGCTCGCACACATCCCGGCCATCCTGCGGCTGGGCGGCGAGGCCTGGGCCGCGCTCGGGAGAAACGAGGCGAAGGGCGTTCGTCTCTGGTCGATCTCCGGCGCCGTTCGCGAGCCCGGCTGCTACGAGGCACCGAACGGCTCGACGCTCCGGGAGCTGATCGAGGACTACGCCGGCGGGGCGACCGAGGAGATTGGCGCCATCGTCCCCGGCGGCGCCGCGAGCGGGATCCTGCCGCCTGCTGCAATCGACGTCCCGCTCACCCGCGAGTCGCTGCGCGCGTGGGGCACCGGCCCCGGCTCGGCAGCCGTCCAGGTCTTCCCGGCCTCGTACCCGGTGCTGCGCCTGCTCGCGGAGACGATGCGCTTCTTCGCCGAGGAGTCGTGCCAGAAGTGCACCCCGTGCCGGATCGGCAACCGCGGGCTGCACCACCTCTTCACCGAGCTCGAGCGCGGTGAGGTCGTCCTCGGGCGCGAGCACGTCGAGGAGTGGCTGGAGGCGATGGCGCTCACCTCGATCTGCGGCCTCGGTCAGGGCGCGCCTGTTCCGGTGCGGAACGCGTTCCGCTACTGGCCGGAGGTCTTCGCACGGCTCGGGCCGCAGGCGGCGTCTGCCTAGGGATCCGCTCTCGAGCCTGCCGGTGATCCGGTCGCCGTGCAGGGCCCGGGTGGAGGCGAGACACCGGCAGGGAGAGCACCGCACCGGGAGCGGACACGCGGTCGGACGGCCGCACCGCCGCCCGGCTCCCGTTCGCCCCGCCTGGCGAGGCACTGCCAGCGAGCGCGGCCTCAGCGTGATCGAGGCGTTTGCGGATGAGTAGGATCGGGGCGGTGGTCGAGTTCATCCTGGACGGCAAGGCCGTCAGCGCGCCAGAGGGCGAGCTGCTCGTGCACGCCGCGGCGCGGCACGGGGTCTTCATCCCGACCCTCTGCCACGACAACAAGCTCGACCCGTACGGCGGCTGCCGCATGTGCGTCGTCGGCGTGGAGGGGTCGCCGCGGCCGCTGCCCGCGTGCGCCACGCGCGTCGCCCCGGGGCTCGTCGTCTCGACGACGAGCAAGGTCCCGCAGCTGCGGCGGACGCTCACGGAGATGCTGCTGACCGAACACCTGAATGCGAGCCCGGGCGGCCGCCCGAACGAGCTCGTCGAGCTGGCCGAGGAGTTCGGGGTGTCGGCGCCGTTCGTGCTTCCGGACGCCAAGCGCGAGCCCTACGAGGACCGCAACCGCCTGATGGGCTACGACCCGGACGCCTGCATCCTCTGCAACCGCTGCGTGCGCTATACGCAGGAGGTGATGCAATGCTCGGCGCTGTCGCTCGAGGGACGCGGCGGCGAGGCACGGGTCGTGCCGACCTGGGGGAAGTCGTGGCTCGACACGGAGTGCGAGCTCTGCGGCGGCTGCCTCTCGGTCTGCCCGACCGGCGCGATCTACGAGAAGTTCGAGCATGGTGCTCCGGCCGGCCGCGAGCAGAGGCTGAAGAAGGTGAAGTCGACGTGCACCTTCTGCGGCGTCGGCTGCCAGATCGATCTCAACGTCGACACCGAGACCGACCGGATCGTCAAGATCACCTCCGATCCGAGCTACGTCTCGAACGAGGGCAACCTCTGCGTCAAGGGCCGCTTCGCCTTCAACTTCGTCCACCATCCGGATCGCCTGACCGAGCCGCTCGTGCGCGGCGACGACGGCGAGCTGCACGAGACGACCTGGGAGCACGCGCTCGCGGTCGCTGCGGAGGGCTTCAAGGGCGTGAGAGAGCGGCACGGCCCGCAAGCGATCGGCGTCCTCGCGTCGGCGCGCCTGACGATGGAGGAGAATTTCCTGATCCAGAAGCTGGCGCGAACCGCGCTCGGCACACACTCGGTGCACTCCTGCGAGGCCACCTGACACGCTCCGACCCTCTACGGCCTGGTCAGGTCGTTCGGCAGAGGAGCAAGCACCAACTCGATTCCCGAGATCGAGAACGCGCGCTTCCTGTTTGTGATCGGCTCCAACACGACCGAGGCGCACCCCGTGCTCGCGATGCGGATGAAGAAGGCGGCGCGGCGGGGCGCGACGATCGTCGTCGCCGACCCGCGCAAGATCTGGCTGACGAAGCTCGCGAGGCGGCACCTGCAGCTGCGGCCGGGCACCGATGTCTGGCTGCTCAACGCGATGATGCACACGATCCTCGACGAGGGGCTGCAGAACGAGGAGTACATCCGCGAGATGACCGAGGGTTTCGATGACGTCCGCGAGGTGGTGTCGCGCTACTCCCCCGAGGCGGCCGAGCAGGTCACCGGCGTCCCGGCCGAGGCGATCCGCGCGACCGCGCGCGAGTACGCCCGCGAAAAGCACGCGGCGATCTTCTACACGCTCGGAATTACCGAGCACGCTTCGGGGGTCGACAACATCTGGTCGCTCGCGAACCTCGTCCTCATGACCGGCCATCTCGGCTACGAGTCGACCGGCCTCAATGCGCTGCGTGGCCAGAACAACGTCCAGGGTCTGAACGATGCGGGCGCGAACCCGTCCTACTTCCCCGGTTACCAGGTGGTCGACGAGGAGAACACGCGCAAGTTCGAGCAGGCCTGGGGCGTGACCTTGCCGACCACGCCGGGCTACCGGCTCGACCAGATCATCTCAGGGCTCCACGACGGGCGGACGCGGGCGCTCTACCTCGTCGGCGAAAACCCGGCGCACACCGAGCCCAACGCCCACCACGTCGAGGAGGGCCTCGCCGGGGTGGAGTTCATGGTCTGCCAGGACCTGTTCCTCCACGACACCGCGCGCAACCACGCGAACGTGGTTTTCCCCGCCTCGAGCTTCGCGGAGAAAGAGGGCACGTTCACGAACACCGAGCGTCGCGTAAACCGGGTGCGCGCTGCGGTACCGCTGCCCGGAAACGCGCGGGAGGACTTGCGGATCGTCATCGACCTCGCGCGCGCGCTTGGCGCGGACTGGCCCGGGTACCGTTCGGCCGAAGACGTCTGGAACGAGTTCGCCGACCTCGCTCCGAACTGGTTCGGTATTCGCTACGACCGGCTCGAGCAGGGCGGGATCCAGTGGCCGTGCACGGATCGCGACCACCCCGGGTCGATGATCCTCCACGCCCCGCGCCCCGCCCGGCAGAACGGCCGCGGCAAGTTCTTCCCCGTCGAGTACCAGCCGCCGATCGAGCAGCCGGACTCCGAGTATCCGTTCGTGCTCTCGACCGGGCGGACGCTCTACCACTACAACAGCGCAACGATGACGATGCGCGAAGAGGGCGTGAAGGACAAGCAGGAGGATCCGTTCTTCGAGATCTCGCCCGAGGACGCCGCGGCGCTCGGGATCGCCGAGGGCGACTGGGTGCGTCTCGTCTCGCGGCGCGGCGAGCTCGAGGCACGGGCAGCGATCGGCGACCGGGTCTACCCCGGACTCGTCTGGATGGCGCTGCACTTCGCACAGGCGAAAGTGAACTGGCTGACGCACGACGTCGGTGACGCGCTGATCGGGACGCCCGAGTACAAGGTCTCGTCGGTGCGCCTCGAGCCCGTCGGCTAGTGGAGCTCAAGCCCGAAGGGCGTCTCGGCCGGCCGTTTCGGTTCGTCCCCACCTGTGCCTCGACCCAGGACCTGATCGGGCCGGACGCTCCCGAGGGGACCGTGGTCGCGACCGACGAGCAGACCGCGGGCCGGGGCCGCCTCGGACGGCGGTGGACGGCGCCGCCCGGCACGGCGATCCTCTGTTCGATCCTGCTGCGCCCCCCCGCGGGCAGGCGGCTGCCCGAGCTGACGCTCGTCGCCGGAGTCGCCGTCGCCGACGCAGTCGAGGAGGCCCTGGGCCTCGCCGCCCAGATCAAGTGGCCGAACGACGTGATGATGAACCGCAAGAAGGTGGCGGGCATCCTCGCCGAGGCGCGCGACGGCGCGGTCGTGGTCGGGATCGGCGTCAACGTCAACCAGCGGCACGACGAGCTACCCGTCGACGCCGCGGTCATCCCTGCTTCGCTGCGGACGACGGACGGCCTCGAGCGCGACCGTGCCCTCCTGCTGGCGCGCCTGCTCGCGCGGCTCGAGCGCCACTACGACCTCTGGCTTGCCGGCGGGCTCGGCGCGATCTACATCGACCTCGGTTCGCGCAACTTCCTCCACGGCCGCCGCATCGCCGTCGACGGCGTCTCCGGCACAGCCCGGCGGATCGACACCGAAGGGCGGCTCGAGATCGAGACCGACGGCGGCGAGCTCCGCACGATCGAGAGCGGGGAGGTGAGATATGAGCGATGAGCGCCCCGATCCCGGAATCCCGGAGGATCCTGCCATCCCGGGTACGAAGCGGCCGGACGAGGTGCCGCCCGGCTCGGGCCCCATCGAGCCGCCGCCGCCCGACGGCTCGGAACGCCCCGCGGCGCCCGAGCAGCCCGACCAGGAGGGCCAGCGCCGCTTCAAGCGATAGGCGTTTGGCCGATCGCCTGAGCGGAAGAATCCCGCTCCGGTGGACCTTCCGAAGCTGATCGAGCGCTGGCCGGTCGTCAGGCAAGTCAGGTCCGGCGACGGGCTCGGGCGCGGCAAGGCCGTCCAGTCCACGCGCTCGAGCGGCTGACCCCCCGGATCGATCACGCCGACAGCGTCGCCAAGTCGATCTGCCCCTACTGCGCCGTCGGCTGCGCGCAGCTCGTCTACGTCAAGGACGGCGAGGTCGCGCACATCGAGGGCGATCCGTCGAGCCCGATCTCGCGCGGCCGGCTCTGCCCGAAGGGCCAGGCCTCCAGAAGCTTCGTCCAGAGCCCGCTGAGGGAGTACAGGGTCAAGTACCGCCGCCCGTACGGCACCCACTGGGAAGAGCTCGCACTCGACGAGGCGATGGAGATGATCGCCGACCGGGTCGTCGACACGCGAGCGGCCCACTGGGAGACACAGACCGAGGGCGGGAGCCCCGCGAACCGGACGATGGCGATCGGGAATCTCGGCGGCGCCACGCTCGACAACGAGGAGAACTACCTGATCAAGAAGCTCTGCGTCTCACTGGGGATCGTCCAGGTCGAGAACCAGGCCCGCATATGACACAGCTCCACGGTGCCCGGTCTGGGCACCTCGTTCGGGCGTGGAGGCGCCACCGACTACCTGCAGGATCTCGAGCACTCGGACTGCATCGTGATCATGGGGTCGAACATGGCCGAGAACCACCCGGTCGGGTTCCAGTGGGCGCTCGAGGCGCGCGAGCGCGGCGCCCAGCTGATCCACGTCGACCCTCGCTTAACGCGAACGAGCGCGATGGCGACGAAATGGGTGCAGATCCGGGCAGGGGCCGACATCGCGTTCCTCGGCGGGATCGTCAACTACATCCTCGAGCACGACCTCCATTTCGCGGACTACGTCAAGGCCTACACGAACGCCCCCGTGATCATCGATGAGAGGTTCGAGGACACCGAGGATCTCGACGGCTTCTTCTCCGGCTGGGATGCCGGGCAGGGCGAGTACGACATCTCGAGCTGGCAGTACGCGGGCATGCGCGTGCACGGCTCGGGAGGCGACAGCGAGCAGGGCTTCTCGCCGAAGGGCGAGCAGGCCGGTCACGGAGGGCACGGCGGCGGCCTCAGCCACGGCGAGCCGCCCGAGGAGGACGAGACGCTCCAGCACCCGCGCTGCGTCTTCCAGCTGCTGAAGCGGCACTACCGGCGCTACACGCCCGAACTGGTCGCCGAGAGCTGCGGCTGCAGCGTCGAGGAGTTCGTCGCGGTCGCCGAGGCACTGACGCAGAACTCGGGCCGGGAGCGAACGAGCGCGTTCGTGTACGCGGTCGGCTGGACCCAGCACAGTGTCGGCGTCCAGTACATCCGCACCGCGGCGATCATCCAGCAGCTCCTCGGCAACATGGGCCGGCCCGGGGGCGGGATCCTCGCGCTGCGCGGCCACGCGTCGATCCAGGGCTCGACCGACATCCCGACGCTCTACAACATTCTCCCGGGGTACCTGCCGATGCCGCATGCGGAGTACTACGGCAGCTTCGACGAGTTCATGCAGGCGAACACCTCGCCGACCGGCTGGTGGGGCCA
>JBHEMK010000069.1:0-4369 GCA_046262635.1 Gaiellaceae bacterium | reverse complement strand
GATCGACACCGGCTACCAGACGATCATCGTCGCGGGCGGCCTCGCGCGGCGCGCCGGCCAGCGGGAGCTCGAGACGCTCGTTACCCCGGAGTTCGCCCGACGCTTCCACGGCCACGTCGTCGTCCACGACGCCGAGGATCCACAGCTCGTCGAGCTCGGCATCCACGCCGGGACACCGCTCCGCGTCAACCGAGCACTCGTCGAGACCGAGCTCGTCGTCACGGTGACCGCCGCCGAAACGGTCCTCCACGGCGGCCCGGCCGCACTGCTCGGGGCCGCGGGGCCCGAGGCGCAACGGCTGGCCGGTGCGAGCTCTCTGCTCGAGACGTCCGGCTCAGCGGGCTGGGCGCTCGCCGTCGCCATCGAGCGGGCGCTTGCCCGCCGAGTTCCCCTGATCGGCACGTCGCTCGTGCTCAACCACCCCGTCGTCGGCGGCGCAGCGCGCGGCTATCCGTACGAGCCGGAGGCGCTCGAGCGCATCGCCCGATCGCCGCTGCGCCACCTCTTCGCCACGCTACCCCGCCCGGTGCGCGCGTACGCGATCCGCTCGCTCCCCCTCGAGCTGACCGTCTCCGCGGCCTTCGCGGGTCCACCCTCGGTTGCTCACGCGGAGGCGCTGTTGCGGGCGGTCGAGCTCCGCTTCGCGACCCTCGATCGCCCGCTCGACGTGATCGTGATGGGCGTCCCCGGCGCGACGCCGTACCTCCCCCGCGAACGGCCGAACCCGTTGCTCGCCGGCTATCTGGGCCTCGGCCTCGCCCTGCGCCTCTGGCGGGATGCTTTCCCCGTCGTCTCGGGCGGGACCGCCGTACTGCTGAGCCGCTTCTCGCGTCACTTCGCCCACCCGACCCAGCAGCCCTACCGGGCCTTCTTCCAGGCTGCGCGCCCCGGCCGGGAGGGCGACCGGCGCGCGGAGGCCGAGCGAGGTGCGATCGCGGACGCCCACGCGGTCGAGGCCTACCGAAGCGGGCGGGCCTGCCATCCTGCGCTGCCGTTCCGCGACTGGGACGGCTGCCGCCCCGCTGCCGACCGGCTCGGTGCCGTGATGATCGCTGGCTGCCGGGACGCGGCCGCGGCGCGCCAGCTCGGCTTCATCCCGGTGCACGGGCTCGGCGCCGCCGTCGAGATGGCGCGCGGCCGCGCAGGCACGGGCGCGCGGATCGGCTTCCTGCTCTCGCCGCCGTACTTCCCGCTCCGCGTCGGGCCGTAACCTCCGGAGGTGTCCGAGCGAATCCTGCCGGAGCAGGCTCGGTACGCCCCGAGCGGGAGCACGACAAGTGGTGCTTTTGCCGCCGACGTTCCCGGCTCGACCGGGAGCCGGGGCGCGCTGCTGGTCGACATCGCGGCAGTCGAAGCGGCTCTCGGGTGCTTCGCCGGCGCGAGGCGTGCCCGAGCTTGCCTCCAGCACCGGCTCTGGACGCGGCGCCTCAATGAGCATGCGGCCCGTGTCGCCGCCGGGAAGTGTGGGCCGACGTGCTCGCGGTCAACCGCGCACGCGCGCCGGACGAGCGCGTCCGTCTGGTGCGGGAAGACCCGTTCGAATCGCGCGCCCCAACACCGGAAACGATTTCCGAGCCGGCGCAGTGAGGCTAGCTCTCGCCGAGGTAGGTCTTGCGCACCTCGGGGTTCTCCCGGAGCTTCTTCGCGTCATCGGCAAGCGCGATGTGCCCCGTCTCCAGCACCTACCCGCGGTTGGCGACGTCGAGGGCATCAACGCGTTCTGCTCGACCAGCAGGATCGGCGTTCCCTGCTGGTTGATCTCAACGATGATCTCGAAGATCTTCTCGACGAAGATCGGCGCCAGCCCCATCGACGGCTCGTCGAGCATCAGCAGCTTCGGCCGGGCCATCAGCGCGCGAACGATCGCGCCATCTGCTGCTCGCCGCCCGACATCGTCCCGGCCTTCTGCCCCTTGCGCTCGGCCAGGCGCGGAAAGAGCTGGAAGACGCGCTCCATGTCCTCCTTCATCCCCGCGCGGTCGCTGCGCCGGAAAGCGCCGATCTCGAGGTTCTCGAGCACCGTCATGCGCGGGAAGAGTTTGCGCCCCTCCGGCGACTGGGCGACACCCATCTTGACGACGTCATGCGGCGCCTCGTTCGTGATGTCCTTGCCCTGAAACGAGATCGTCCCGCGGCGGGGATGGTTGAGCGCGTTGATCGAGCGCAGCGTCGTCGACTTGCCTGCCCCGTTCGAGCCGATCAGCGTCACGATCTCGCCGTCGTACACCTCGAGCG
Organism: Gaiellaceae bacterium; assembly: GCA_046262635.1. Lineage (GTDB taxonomy): Bacteria > Actinomycetota > Thermoleophilia > Gaiellales > Gaiellaceae > JBHEMK01. The sequence goes on along the minus strand of JBHEMK010000069.1, from coordinate 2,135 downwards.
AGATGCCCTTGAGCGCCTGGATCGAGCCGTAGAAGGTCTCGACCCCGTTGAGCTCGAGCACGACTCCGGGCTTCGCGCTCACTTGGCCAGCGCCGCCTTGCCGAGATAGAAGGCCGTCTACGATGGGATACCGCGCCGAAGTGGCGGAATTGGCAGACGCGCCGGACTCAAAATCCGGTGCCCGAAAGGGCGTGAGGGTTCGATTCCCTCCTTCGGCATCGCATGGTTGAGCCAAAGGCGCCCGCGGCCCGGCGCTCGTTTTCCCGGTGGGCAACGGAATGTGACGCTGCTCGGCGTCGTCTGGACCATCGGGGCGGAACGCTCATTGTCGGGATCGGTGGTGACGTCCTCCGCGTCGCGAAGCCATGGCGGTGGGTCGTCGTCGCGGGCCTGTTCTTGCTGTCTTCGGCGGCGTTCGGCTTCGTCGGCCGCTCGATCGCCGCACGCACTCCCGTGCCGAAGCGGGGTCGACCGCGCACACCGATGCCATTGGCGCTTCAGAACGTTTTCGCGGCAATGACGCCGCAGGCACGACTGACGGCGCTCATAGAGGAGGGGCAGCGTCTGCGTGCGATGATCCCGGAGACCGCTGACGATCCGACGAAGCTCGTGCAGATGATGCTGAACTACGATCTCGGTTACCCCGCCCGTGTTTGGGAGTGGGAGAAGCGGGTCGGGACCCTCCTGAACGAGCCGCAGTCTCGCAGTGGCGGGCGCTCTACACGTTTACAAACAAGGCGCACCGCCTCGGTCTCCTCAAGACGCATCTTGACGAGCGCGTAGCAGAGTTGAAGGCGATCCTGACGAAGGCGCGGGAAGCAGTTCCGGATTCGCGTGCGTCGACGCGAGGATGGGGACGCGAGTGCGCGTGCTGACTATCGCTCAGCGGCGGCTCGTGTAATAGCTCCCCACGTAAGTTCCATTGCTGCGGAAATACCCACGGACATAGACGGTCTTGGGAAGGCCGGTGATGCTGCTGGTGTCGCCGTAGCACGATCCGGTTTCGGAGCACGCTGGCGAGACAGGTAGGGACCCATACGAGACGATAGGCGGCACGCTCCAGTTCGCTTGCGTGTGCACGCAACGGGCAGCAGTTGATTGATAGCCCGGCCCGCACGCCAGAACAAGGTGCTCCCAGCGCATCCTTCGTGTGGCGACCGTTCCTCGCCGTCGGCAGAGACTCGCAACGGCCTGCCCTGGCATAGAACCCGGATACGCGAGCCTAGTCGAGCAGTTGGCGTAGCGTGTAGGCCAGCTCTTTAATCGTGTAGGGCTTCTGGATGTACCGCGCCCCCGCGACCATCTGCAGGCTTTCTTCGTTGTCGTTGTAGCCGGAGGTGTAGAGAATCTTCAGCTCCGGGCGCAAGGTGGAGAGCCGCTCGGCGAGCTCGATCCCGCCCATCTTCGGCATCAGGATGTCCGTCATCAGCAGATGGATCGGGTCGGGATGATTCTGCGCGACCTCGAGTCCTGCGGCCCCGTCAGCGGCGAGCAGAACCGTGTAGCGGAACGTCTCGAGCACGCTTCTCGCAAGCTCGCGGAGCGCCTCTTCGTCCTCGACGACGAGGATCGTCTCGGATCCGGTCAGCGGGCGTCCGCCGGGGGGCTCCGGGACGACCGCTTCTGCCTCCTCGTCCACCTGCGGGAAGTAGAGCCGGAAGCGGGTGCCGATGCCGAACTCACTCTCGACCTCGACGTGGCCGTCGCTCTGCGTGACGATGCCGTAGACAGTCGCGAGGCCGAGCCCCGTGCCCACACCTCGCTCCTTGGTGGTGTAGAAGGGCTCGAAGATCCGCTCGACCGTCGCCGCGTCCATACCCTGTCCGCTGTCGGTCAAAGCGAGCACCACGTAGTCGCCCGGAGGCATATCCGGACGTCCGTTGGTTTCCGTGAGGGTGACCTTGGCGGTCTCCAGCAGGAGCGTGCCGCCCTCGGGCATCGCGTCGCGGGCGTTCACGACCAGGTTCACGATGATCTGTTCGAGCTGTCCGATGTCTGCGCTGATGTGCCCGAGATCCTCGGCGAGCGCGATCGAGAACTCGATATTCTCGCCGATCAGCCGTTCGAGCATCCCCTGGGTCTCGGTGACAACATCGTTCAGGTCGAGCGCTCTCGGCATGAGGACCTGCTGGCGG
>JBHEMK010000068.1:0-22053 GCA_046262635.1 Gaiellaceae bacterium | reverse complement strand
GGCGGCGCAGGAGGGGATCCCTCCGGCGCAGCCGCCGAGCTGATCCGCCGCGACTTCGGCTCGACCGAAGCCTGGCGCTCCGATCTCCGAGCGACCGGGATGGCCGCCCGCGGCTGGGCCTGGACCGCCTACGACTGGGACGAGGGGCGGCTCTTCAACTACCTCGGGGATGCCCAGAACACGTTCCCGATCTGGAATGCGACCCCGCTCGTCGCACTCGACGTCTACGAGCACGCCTACTTCCTCGACTACCAGACCGACCGGGCGTCCTACATCGACGCGTTCTTCGACAATCTCGACTGGGACGTCGTGAACGACTGGGTGTCCCGCTACTCGATTCCGAAATAGACCAGGGGGCAGAGCGCCGTGACCACCGCGCTCTTCATCGTCATCGGCTACATCTGCGGATCGATGCCTTGGGGCTACTGGCTCGTGCGGGCCTTCAAGGGCGTCGACATCCGGACGGTCGGCAGCGGCAACATCGGCGGGACCAACGTCTGGCGGCTCTATGGACGGCGGCTCGGACTTCCGGTGATCCTGCTCGACGGCGTGAAGGGGTTCGTGCCTGCGTTTGTGGCGACGATCGTGGTCGGTCATGGCAGCGGCGTGCTCGCCGGCGCGGCCGCGATGCTCGGGCACTACCGGCCGCTCTTCCTCCGCTTCCGCAAGGGCGGAAAGATGGTCGCGACGGCGGGCGGCGCGTTCTTCGGGGTCGCCCCGGTCGTCGGCGGGCTCGGCGCCGCGGTCTGGCTCCTCGTTTTCCTGACGCTGCGCTACGCGTCTGTTGCGTCAATGGTCGCGGCCGCGAGCCTGCCGCTCTGGGCCTGGTTGATCGGCTATCCGTGGCCGGTGATCGCGTTCGGGGTGGCGGCTGCTGCGGCGGTCGTCGCCCTTCACCGCGCGAACATCAGACGGCTGCTGATGGGGGAGGAGAACCGCTTCCGACTCAGGCGGCGGCCGAAGCTCTCGAGCCGCTCAGCCAGTCCCTGAGCTCGGTGTGCCGGGGCGCGATCTCGCCCGCGAGCTCGTCGCGCAACTCGCCGACCGTGCCGTAACGCTCGGCGACGACCTCGTGCGCATGGATCGTCTCGAAGTTGAGCTGGCGCGAGAAGAGGAAGTCGCCATCCTCCAGTTGCGGCAGCTCGTCGAGCGCCGTCTTCAGTGCGATGCGGACGGAGTCCTCGACGAAGCGCGGCTGGAGATGGGCGTGCTCGACGACGAAGAGCTCGTCGGGCCGCTTCAAGAGCTCATAGATCGGGGCGCTCATCGACCGTTCGACGATGTCGGCGAGCTGCTCCGCGTTGATCGCTGCCGCGGTGCCGACCGAGAGCGTCCCGCGGCCGCGCTGGTTGTGCGTCGCGACCGGGACGAGTCGCAGGATCCGCTCCACGTCGACCTCGCCGAAGCCGGCGTCGTGCAGTCGCTCTGCCGCGCGTCCGCGCACGAGTCCCTGCGCACAGGGGCACGCGTTGATGCCCGTCGCCTCGACGCCGACGATCCGCCGTGCGGTCGTCCCCGTGGCCGCCGCGATCCCGTGGAGGGTCACGAGCTCCTGGGTCGAGAGGCCGGTCACGGGCGTCGTCCGACGGCGCGGGTAGCGGGCCGCGATCCTGACCTCGGCGCGCAGTGCCGACTGGCGGGCGACGATGTGCCGGGCGATGTGTTCCGCGAGCTCCTCGACGAGAAAGGTCTCGGTGACGACCTCGTCGATCGCCTCCTCGAACAGCTCGGGGAAGCGCGACATGTGGACGCCTTTCTGCGAGGGCGGCAGGTCGACGGTGCAGTCGATCCGAGCGGGGATCAGCTTGACCTGGCCGGCGTGCTCGAGACGGATTGCCTTCTCGACGCCCGTGACTCCGGCGCGCGACAGGCCGATGCGGACGTCTGGAGCCGACGCTTGCAGGTCGTACAGGAGGTCGCGTGTCTCGCCCACAGGTTAGGCTGTCCACGCTACCAGGGCCCTCGTGACTGACGAACCGACTTTTGCCCGACTCGTCTCGCTTGCGTGTCACGATCTCCGTACGCCGCTCGCGACCGTCAATGGCTTCGCGCGCACGCTCGAGCGGACCGTTCAGCTCGATCAGCCAGCCGACCGCTATGTCGAGATGATCGTCGCGGCCGCCGCCCAGCTCGCGGAGCTGCTCGACGAGCTGAGCCTCGTCGCCCGCATCGAGGCGGGCCGCTACGACCCGCACCTCCAGGCGGCCGACTCGCTTCAGATCGCCCAGGGCTGCGTCGAGCGGCTCGGGGCCGACCGTGTCACCGTCGAGGGCCGGGGCGCCGATGTGCTGGTCGACATCCAGCCGACCGAGCGCGGGGTCTCGGCTCTCGTCCAGGCGCTCCTCCGCCACGGCGGCCTCGACGAGGTGCAGGTGCACGTGCAGGGCGCGGACCTCGGGGTCGCGCCCGTCACCGAGTCGTCGGCGAAAGTCGTGCTCGGGCAGGACCTGCGCGACCTCGGGGCCGCGTGCGCCGTGCGGCTGATCGATCGCCTCGGCGGCGAGGTCGCCGTCGAGGGCTCTGTGCTCCGGATCCGCCTGCCCCGGCCCTAGCCTGGCCCGCTACGAGGACTGCTCCGCGACGAGCGACCGGGCGAGATCGCGCAGGCTGATGATCCCGACCGCCCGGCCGTCCTCGACGACCGGCAGATGGCGGAAGCCCTGCCCGAGCATCGTGCGGGCCGCTTCGTCGGCGTCCATCCCGGGCGACGCCGTGACGGGATCGGCGGTCATCCACTCGCGCACGCGGGTGACGCTCGAATGCGTGCGGCGCGCGACGGCGCGCATGATGTCGCGCTCGGTCAGGATCCCGATCAGCCGGCCGAAGTCGGAGACGATGACGGCGCCGACGTCGGCCTCGGTCATCTTCGCGGCGGCCTCGCCGATCGAATCCTCCGGAGCCACCGTCAGCACCTCGCGCTTCATCATCTCCGCGACGGTCGCCACGGCGGCAGGATACGTCCTAGCGCAGCAGCCGGGAGAGACGCCGATCCTTGAGAATGCGCCCGTTCGTCTGGCAGCCGGGGCAGTAATAGATCGTGTGCTCCTCGAAGTCGACGCGCGCGACGGGGGTGCCGCAGACGTCGCACGGCTCGCCGAGCCTGTTGTGCACGCGGTAGGCCCGCTTGTCGCTCGCTCCCCGTTCCCGTAGCTCCAGCCCGCGCTCCAGCTCCGTGTCGACCGCATCCGCTAGCCGAGCCACCTCTTCCCCGTCCAGATCCCGGGAGAGCGCGTAGGGCGACAGCTTCGCCTCGTGCAGAATCTCGTTCGCCCACGCCCGCCCGATCCCGGCGATCACGCGCTGGTCGCGCAGGAGCGAATGGAGCCTGCGGGACTCGCCGTGCAGGATCTCGCCGAGCCGCTCGGTGCCGAGCCCGAGCGCCTCCGGCCCGAGATGCTCGAGCTCCGCCTGCGCTGCCTCCGGCCTCAGCAGCCAGACACCGGCGCGCTTCTTCGCCCCCGCCTCGGTGAGTACGAGGCGCGAGCCGCCCTCGAAGATGATCTGGAACGCCGGCGTCTTCGGTCCCTTCTCACCGGCCCTGAGAACCCTCAGCCGTCCTGCCGTCATCAGGTGGACGAGCAGCACGAGCTCGCCGTCCGCGGTCGGGAAGAGCAGGCGCTTCGCGCGCCGCTCGGCTCCCGAGAGCCGTCGGCCCTCGAGCGCCGCGAGCGGCGGGTCGAACGTCTTCAGCGTCGCGATGTGCGCGGGCCCCGCCTTGGCGATCGGAAACGCCGACACGGGATCGTTCAATTGGCGCCGCCACGCCTCCATCTCGGGAAGCTCCGGCATCTCGCGACCAACCCTAACGTCGGACGGCTTGCCGCCGACGCTACGCGTCGGCCGGCAGCGGCTCCGGCAGGCGCTCGAGCTTGCGCAGCCGCGAGAGCGCGATGGGCAGCGTCACCAGCGTGGCGCCCGCCGCCTCGACGAGCAGCGTCGCACGCAGCCCGATTCCCGCGGCCAGCCCGCCGCCGAGCACCGACCCCGCGGGAATCGTCCCCCAGTACATGAAGCGGACGACCGAGTTCATCCGCCCCATCAGCCTGCGCGGGGTGATCGCCTGCCGCAGGGTCAGCTGGTTGACGTTGAACAACATCCCGAGCCCGGTACCGAGCACACCGCCTGCGACGAGCACCGGCTCGGGGAACCCCTGCGGAGCGAGCGGGAAGCCGAAGAAGGCGATTGACGAGAGGACGCCGCTGAACGCCATCGTGGGACCGAGCCCGAAGCGCGCGACGATGCGGGTGTTGAACCCCGCCCCGAGCACCGCCCCGACGTTGCTCGCGGCGAAGATCCAGCCGACCGTCGTCGCGTCCAGGTGGAGCCCGCGCACGAGGTAGACGAGGGCGACCGCGAAGAGGCCCGAGCTGAACAGGTTCCACGCGCCCGTCCAGACGGTCAGCGTGCGCAGGATCGGCTGCCGCGAGACGTACCGGACGCCCTCGAGGAGCTCCTCGCGCAGGCGGCGCCGAGACCGGCCGGAGCGGGGCCGCCCTCGTCCCTGCGGATCGCCCCGATCAGCGCCGCCGAGAGGCCGAAGCTGGCGGCGTCCGCGACGATCGCGACGGGTGCCGTCACGAGCCCCACGAGCGCGCCGCCCACTCCGGGTCCGACGAGCTGGGCCCCGGACTGGGTGGTCAAGAGCTTCGAGTTGCCCTCCGCCAGGCGGGCGCCGGGAATGAGCGCAGGGAGGAACGAGAGGTAGGAGACATCGAACACGACCGCGAGGGCGCCCACGACGAAGGCGACGGCATAGAGGTGCACGAGCGACGTGGAGCCCGTCCAGTAGGCGATCGGGATCGAGGCGAGCGCGAGCGCCCGTCCGATGTCGGCGGCGATCATGAGCGGGCGCCGGCGCAGGCGGTCGATCCACACGCCGGCCGGGAGGCTGAAGAGTAGGAACGGAACGACCGCGATCCCGCGCAGCGCGGCGACCTCGAAGGCCGTCGAGTGCAGGACGAGGATGGCGGTGAGCGGCAGGGCGAGCTGCGTGATGTTGTCGCCGAGCTCGCTGATCGTCTGCGCCGACCAGAGTCGGAGGAACGCGCCGTCGCGCCAGAGACCCCCTCGCGGCCACATGCCTCCGAGCCTACGCGTCGGCGGCGGCCGGCCCCCCGGGAGCGGCGACGACCCCGGCCTCGTGCAGGAGCAGCGGATCGGACTCCGGCTCGGGGAAGTCGCGGAGCCCGCGGATCGGCGAGAAGACGATCGGCAGGACCGAGAAGAACGCGCCGGCCGCGCCGACGAAGAGCGTCGGCCGTAGGCCGATCGTGACGGCCAGCAACCCGCCCGTCAGGGAGCCCAACGGCATCGTGCCCCAGACGAGGAAGCGCATCGTGGCGTTCATCCGTCCCTGGAGGCGCTCGGGCGTGATCGCCTGGCGCAGGCTGACCTGCTGGATGTTGTAGACGACCGCGCCGAACCCCATCAGGGAGCCGCCGGCGACGAGGAACGGAATCGGGAAACCAATCGGGGCGAGCGGGTAGAGCAGTGCGGCAGGACCGGTCAGCGCGGCGCCGATCATCGTCGCGCCGCCGACCCCGAACCAGCGCCGCATCCGGTCGGCAGCCGCTGCGCCGAGCATCCAGCCGAGCGACCCGAGCGAGAACGCGAGCCCGATCCAAAACGACGAGAGACCGAGCGACCGATGGGCGTAGACGAGCAGGATCGCGAAGCTCAGTTGCGTGAAGAAGTTCGAGCTGCCCGTCGACAGCGCCTGCGGCAGCAGGTATCGGTGCCCGACGACGTAGCGCAGTCCCTCCCAGAGCTCTGGTAGGAGCTTGCCGCGGCCCTCGCGGGCCGGCGGCCGCTCGCGCCGGCGGATCGCGATCGTGAATCCGCCTGAGACGATGAAGCTCACCGAGTCGACGAGCAGCGCGTACGGCGCAGTGGCGATCCGGATCAGCAGTCCGGCGACCCCCGGCCCGGCGAATTGCGCGCCCGAGGCGGTGACCTGCAGCTTCGAATTGCTCTCGACGAGCGCCTCGCGGTCGACGAGTGACGGCAGGTATGACTGGTAGGCGACGTCGAAGAAGACGGTGAAGATCCCGACGAGGAACCCGACGACGTAAAGCTGCGGCAGCGTCAGGGCATCGAGCACGTACGCGACCGGGATCGAGGCGAGCAGGACGGCACGGCCGAGGTCTCCGGCGATCAGCACCGAACGCCGTGGCAGGCGGTCGACCCACACCCCGGCCGGCAGCGTGAAGAGAACGAACGGCAGGAACTCGACGGTGGCTAGCGTCGCGACGGCGAACGCGCTCGACCGCAGGGTCACGAGTGCGACCCACGGCAGCGCGAGCTGCGAGACCTGGGAGCCGAACTCGCTGATCGTTTGCCCCGTCCAGAGCCTGAGAAAGTCCCCGTGATCCCACAGGCCCCCGCGCGGCCGGAGACGCACCGTTTTCCTAGGCACTGAGGACCTCGGTCGGATAGAGACCGACGGCGAGCGCGTACTGCGCTCCGTCGGCGGTCTCACGAGAGCGAAACTCGTCGACGAGCCGCTCGAGCCGGAGCTCGAACCGGCGCCGGTCGAGGTCGGCCAAGCGGGCGTGGACGAGCGCGAACGCGCAGACCTCGCCGGCGAGGGCAAGTTCGTCAGCGCACTGGCGGAGCACCGTCGCGGCGACCGCATTGGCACCGAGGCCCTCCGGCATCGGCTCGCTGCTCCTGATGACGAAGAGGCGGGCGACGCGCCCGTAGTACTTCTCGGTGACCGCGCGCACCTTCCGGGTGCGGACGACGCGGATCAGCCTCGCCTTCTCCAGGACCTTGAGGTGGTGGCCGACGGTGCCCTTCGGGAGTCCGAGCTCCTCGGCGAGCTCGGTCGTCGACCGTGCTCGCTCGCGCAGCCGTAGCACGATCTGGGTGCGCAGATCGCCCGACAGCGCGCGCAGCTGCTCCGGCTCCGAGACGACGAGCACGTCGTCGGCCTCGTAATCGGGCACCGGGAGGTTGATCGTCCGGCGCTCTGACGCTGAATGATCCACTTAATCGAAACGTACGACATTTTCCGACCATTTGCAAGCGGGCACGAAGCACACGCCGGAACGTGACCGCCTAGGCTTCCCGCTGTGGATGCGATCGTCGTCGAGGCGCGCCGAAACGGAATCGTGGAGGCGCGGCACAGGGTCCACGCGGTCGCCGTCCAGGACGGCGCAGTCGTCGCGGAGGCCGGGAAGGGCGGGACCGTCTGCTTCCTCCGCTCCTCGTCCAAGCCGCTGCAGGCGCTTCCCCTCGCCCGCGCCCGCGACGACCTCGACGATGCCGATCTCGCGATCGCGAGCGCGTCGCACCGCGCGACCGCCGAGCAGCTCGAGGCCGTGCGAGGCCTGCTCGCGAAGGCTGGCGCGACCGAGGACGACCTCGAGCTCGGCCTCCAGCCCGACCGCCCGCCGACGAAGCTCCATCACAACTGCTCGGGCAAGCACGCCGGGATGCTGGCCCTCTGCCGTGCCCACGGCTGGCCGACGGCCGCGTACGTCCGTGCCGATCACCCGGCCCAGCAGGCGATGCTCGCGGTCCACGCCGAGGCGGCCGGAGCGTCCGCAGACGAGCTCCCGGCCGCGCTCGACGGCTGCGGCGTCCAGACGTTCGCGCTTCCGCTCGAGCGGATGGCCTTCGCGTTCTCGCGCCTCGAGCAGCTCGAGGGCGGCGCCCGCGTTGCCGCAGCGATGCGGGCCCGACCCGAGCTCGTCGGCGGCCCGGATGGCCCGGACTACGAGCTGATGCGCCTGTTGCCAGGCTGGATCGCGAAGAGCGGCGCCGAGGGCCTGATCTGCGCGGCGGGGCCGGGCGGCCTCGGCGTCGTGCTCAAGACCGCGGACGGCGGCCTCCGCGCCCACCGCCCTGCGCTCGCCTCCTTCCTCGGGACGCTCGGGCACGAGCTTGCCGGCTGGAGCGTTGTCACGGTCGAGAACAGCCGTGGCGAGGTGGTCGGCAGCCTGTCCGCGGCCGCCTGAGAAATGCTCTTCCCGGAACCCGAGGAGCGGTGTAACATCAGCCGCAGTTTGAGGGTGAGCCGGAGGGATCATGAGCCGGCTCGTTGCGTGTTTGGGTTGCCGAAGCCGTCCCCAGTCACCAGCCGGAGGTCGTACTTGCTCACCGTCGACATTTCCCTTCCCGACGTCGAGGAACTCCAGAAGCTCGTCACGGAGGGTCAGGAGAAGGGGTTTCTCACCTACGACGAGATCGTCGCAGGCCTCGACGACGTCGAGCTCAGCAAGGACCAGATCGAGGACTTCTACACCTATCTGATCGACCACGGGATCGAGCTCGTGGAGGGCGAAAACCACAAGCACCCGCCGCACGAGCAGATGGCGCCGCCCGAGGAGGAGAAGGTCACGCCGAAGCTCGACCTGACCGTCGAGCCCTCGCTCGACTCGCTCCGGCTCTACCTGCGCGAGATCGGCAAGGTTCCGCTGCTCACGGCTGACCAGGAGGTGTACCTCGCGAAGCGGATCGAGCGCGGCGACATGGCCGCCAAGACCCAGATGACCGAAGCGAACCTCCGCCTTGTCGTCTCGATCGCGAAGGGCTACCTCGGCCGCGGGCTCTCGTTTCTCGATCTGATCCAGGAGGGATCCCTCGGGCTGATCCGCGCGGTCGAGAAGTTCGACTACCGCAAGGGCTACAAGTTCTCGACCTACGCGACCTGGTGGATCCGCCAGGCGGTGACGCGGGCGATCGCGGACAAGGCGCGCACGATCCGCATTCCGGTGCACATGGTCGAGAAGCTGAACAAGGTCGTCCACATCGAGCGCCAGCTCGTCCAGCGCCTGGGCCGCGAGCCGCGGCCGGACGAGATCGCCGAGGAGCTCGAGATCACGACCGAGGAGGTGCGCGAGATCCTGCGCATGGCGCAGCTTCCGGTCTCGCTCGAGAAGCCGATCGGCGAGGAGGAGGAATCGGAACTGGGCGACTTCGTCCAGGACGAGCAGGCCGAGTCGCCGTACGACACCGCGCAGCTGCAGCTCCGGCGAGAGGACATCGAGAACGCGCTCGGTGCACTGCCGGAGCGCGAGCGTCAGGTGATCGAGCTCCGCTTCGGCCTCAGAGGCGAGCAACCGCGGACGCTCGAGGAGGTCGGCCGCGAGTTCGGCGTGACCCGTGAGCGTATCCGCCAGATCGAGAACAACACGCTGAAGAAGCTGGAGCTCCTCCCCGAGGCTCAGGCGCTGAAAGACTGCGTCTAGTTCGCACCCCGCACGCGGCGCGCGTGCGGCCGCCGCCGGAGCGTCTGAGACGATCGCCGGCGGGCCCTGACGGGGGGCACCGCCCGCAGCCGGCGGGTCGAGCACGGACCGCGGCGCAGATAGCCGGCACGACGAAGCAGAGCCGCGCGCGAATGGCCGCGCGTTTGCGGGCCGGGAGGTTCGCCTCGGGTCGACGATCTCCCGCGCGGCGACAGCTCTCGCCGGTAGCCGGCGCCGAGCTCAATCGCCGTCAACAGGCTCGAGCAAGTCTCGCTCGAAGACGCGCTCGAACGGCACGAATAGTCTGCAGTGCGGGCACTTGAACCCTGAGAAGCGCGATGCCCGGCCAGCCGCCGGCTTTGCCTTGAACGACTTGTGGCAGTGGGGGCACTCGACCTCGTAGGTCTGTGCGACATCGGGCTGAGGGCTCATCGTCGCACGCTAGCAGGAGCACCTCCGTCCGACGGTCTGCCTACGCTCGTCGCGTGGAACACGCACCGCTCCGCCGTGCGGTTGCTGAGTTTGTCGGCACCTTCACGCTGATCTTCATCGGTGGCGGGGCCGGAATCGCCTCCGGCCACGACGTCGTCGCAGTCGGCCTCGCCAACGGCCTCGCGATCGGAATCATGGTCTCGAATCTCGGCCACATCTCGGGTGGCCATTTCAACCCGGCGATCACCCTCGGATTCGTCGTCACCCGCCGGATCAAGGGCTCCCTCGCGGCCCTGTACTGGGCTGCGCAGGTCGCCGGCGCGATCGTTGCGGCCGCGCTCCTGCGCGCGATCTTTCCCGGCATCGCGGCTGCGGTCCCGCACGCGACGATCGCGGCCGGCAAGGGTCTCCTCGTCGAGCTCATCCTGACCTTCTTCCTCGTCTGGTCGGTGTTTGCAACGGCCGTCGACCCCCGCGGGGCCTTCAAGTCGATCGCGGGACTCGCGATCGGCCTGACGATCACGATCGACGTCTTCATGGGCGGCCCGCTCACCGGCGCGGCCATGAACCCCGCCCGGGCGTTCGGTCCGCAGCTCGTCGGCAACTCCTGGGGCGACTGCTGGATCTACTACCTCGGCCCGGCGATCGGTGCGGTCATCGCCGCTGTCGGCTACGACTGGCTCTACCTGCGGCCGGGCCGAGAGGCTCCCGTCGGCACGGTCGAGAGCGGCGTCGACGAGCCCAGACCCGGAGACACGGCGCTCAGTTAGTCCAGCGCCGCGACGTAGGAGTCGAGCGGGGCGCGATCCTTGGCCGGCGGCGCTTTCGTCGGTGTGCCGAGGTGAACCAGGGCGACGAACCGCTCGCCGTTCGGCAGACCGGCGGCCTCCCGGCCCGCGGGCGTGCGCAGCACACGCGGCGTGCGCCAGTAGCCCGCGAGTCCGCGGCCATGAGCGCCGAGCAGCACCGCGTAGACGGCACATGCGGTTGCGTGCAGGTCTTCTTCGTCCTGCAGGACATCACCGGAGAGGACGCACGAAGCCGCGACGAGCGTCGGCGCCCGCTGCAGTTTGGGCGCCTCGCCGGGACCGGCCGCCTCCTGCAGCCGGGCGAGCGCCAGGGGTCCGAGGACGCGGAAGCGCCACGGCTGGGTGAGATGGTGGTTCGGGGCCCAGCGCGCCAGCTCGAGCAGCTCGGCCAGCACCCCGCGCGGCACCGGCCCGGGCGCGAACGACTTGTGCGTCCGGCGGCCCCGGATTGCGTCCTCGACGTCCACCGCGGCGAGCGTATCGGTCGCGCCAACTTCGCGAGGCCGCTCGCGTCTCACCCCGCGAAGCGGGGTAGAGGCGCCTCTATCGCTTATAACTCAGGAGGGCGATGGATTCGACGCAGGTCGCGCGGGTGAGGAAAAGCCACTTCCTGGAGTTGGCTGCGGGGATCGCCGACCGTTTCCTCGCGAACATCGAGACCGTCATCCACGGCAAGCGCGAGGAGATCCAGCTCGTGCTGGCCGCGCTGATGTGCGGCGGCCACGTTCTGTTCGAGGACGTGCCGGGGACCGCGAAGACTGTGCTCGCCCGCGCGATCGCCGGTTCGATCGCGGGCGCGACGACGAATCGCATCCAGTGCACGCCGGACCTGCAGCCGACCGACGTCACCGGGCTCTCCGTTTTCAACCAGAAGGACCGAGACTTCGAGTTCCGCGCGGGGCCGATCTTCTCGAACGTCGTGCTGGTCGATGAGATCAACCGCGCGATGCCGAAGACGCAGTCGGCCCTGCTCGAGGCCATGGCCGAAGGTCAGGTCACGGTCGACGGGGTCACCCGAGAGCTCGACGAGCCGTTCCTGCTGCTGGCAACCGAGAACCCGATCGAGTACGAGGGCACCTTCCCGCTGCCGGAGGCCCAGCTCGACCGCTTCCTGCTCAAGACCGCGCTCGGCTACCCCGGCGCGGAAGACGAGGTGCGGATCCTCGTCGAGCAGCGTTTCGGCCACCCGCTCGGGACGCTGGAGCCCGTGGTGGCGATCGGCGAGGTGAAGGAGCTGCGCAGGTCCGTGCAGCAGGTGTACGTGGACCCGCTGCTCCAGCGGTGGATCGTCGACCTCGTGCGGGCGACGCGGGACCACGAGTCGGTTGGGATCGGCAGCTCCGTGCGCGGCAGCCTCGCGCTCGAACGTGCCGCCCGCGCCTGGGCGCTGCTCGAGCGGCGCGACTTCGTCGTCCCGGCGGATGTCGAGCGCCTGTTCGTCCCGGTGCTGATCCACCGCATGACCTTCCGGCCGAGCTTCCTCGCGGAGGGCCGCCGGATCGGGTGGGACGAGACGGTGGCCGGCTTCCAGCGGCGCTGTCTCGAGCGTGCGCCGCGCCCGCGCCCGGAGGGCGACGCTCTCTCGTTTGCGCCCGCGGCCCGCTAGACAATGCTCGCCGGGCCGGGCTCCGTGTTCACGCTCGTGCCCCGGCGCCGCCTGATCGGGCTCTCGTTCGGCGGCATGCATAGCGCTCGTCGCGGCGGCGGGTCGGATGTCGCCGGCTCGAGGCCCTACCTGCCCGGTGACGACGTCCACGCGATCGACTGGCCCGCCTCCGCCCGACTGTCCTCGGCCCGCAGCAGCGACGAGTTCGTGGTCCGCGAACACTACGCCGAGGAAGCGCCGCGCGTCGTGGTCGTCCTCGACCACCGCCCGAGCTTGGCGCTCTACCCATCGGAGTTGCCGTTCCTCTCGAAGCCCGAGGCGATGCGGCTCGCGGCACACCTCGTCCTCGACAGCGCGATCGCGAGTCGGGGCTACCTCGGCTACCTCGACCTGGCCGAAGGCGAGCCGCTCTGGAGGCCGCCGCGCAGCGGGCGTGACCTGCCCGAACTGCGCGAGCCGCGGCCCTTCACCGCCCCGGAGGACACACTCGAACGCGCGCTGTCGTATCTGGATCTGCACTGGCGGGCGCTGCCGGCCGGGAGCTTCGTCCTCATCCTCTCCGACTTTCTCGCGGCGCCGTCCGACCGGGTGCTGATGGCTGCGCTCGAGCACCGTTGGGATCTCGTGCCGGTCGTGATCCAGGATCCGGTCTGGGAGCGGAGCTTCCCCGACGTGTCGGGCCTCGTCGTGCCGCTTGCGGACGCCGTTACCGGCGCCGTCGCACGGGTGCGGCTGACGGGCCGGGAGGTGGCCGAGAGGCGGGAGGCCAACGAGCGCCGCCATCGAGTGCTTCTCCGGCGCTTCGAGGTGCTCGACCTGCAGCCCGTGTTGCTGGGATCGTCCGACCCCGGCGCGGTGTTGAGCGCGTTCCTTGGCTGGTCGGAGTGGCGGCGGGCGCTGAAGGGACGGCCCTGGTGAGGCGCTCTCTGGCTCCTGCCGTCGTCCTCGGCGCGGCCGCTGCCGCCGTTTTCGTCGCCGTTTGGCCCTGGGGCTCGACGCCTCTGGATCCGCCGCGCAGGGACGGCATCAGCGCCCGAGGGACCGTCACGCCACGCGCCGCGCTCTTCGGCGACAGCCTCGACGCACGGATCGAGGTGCTAGTCGACCGCCGGCTGATCGAGCCCGGCTCGCTCAGACTCGCGGGCGCCTTCGGTGCGTATACCCCGAGCGGCCCGCTGCGCACCATCCGAACCGACGTCGGCCGGTTGACTCGCATCCGCTACTCGGTCGAGCTGCAATGCCTCCAGCTCAAGTGCCTGCCGCCGGATCCGCAAAGAAACGGCAGACGGCTCTTTCGCCTCGCGCCGCTCGTGCTCGACTACAAGCGCGTCGACGGAGCCGACGGCTCGGTCGAGGTCGCCTGGTCGGCCGTCGAGGTGGCGTCACGGATGAGCCCGCGCGACCTTGCCCTCCTGACGCCGATCGACCAGCCGCCCTACCGCGCATCGCTGGCGCTCCCAGTGGTCACCTATTCGATCTCGCCGAGGCTCCTCGTCTGGCTGCTCGCCGCCGGCGCGGGGCTGCTGTTCTCCGCGGCGGGGCTGCTCGTGCTCCGCTTCGCCCCGGGCGCCGCGAGCGCTCCCGAACCCGTCTCGAAGCCCGAGCCGCCGTCCGCGGACGCGTGGGAGGCATCGGAGCTCGAGCGCGCACTGATCGTGCTCGAGCGGGCGCGCGAGCGGGGCGTGGTGCCCGACCAGCGGAAGGCGCTCGAACATCTGGCAGGCGAGCTGCGGCGGAGCGGGGAGCGTGAGCTGGCGGGTTCTGCGACTGCGCTCGCCTGGGCCGAGGAGCCGCCGCCGAGCGATCTCACCGGAGCCCTCGCGGTTGCAGTTCAGCGCCGCATCGCGGAAGGAGTGAACGGCAATTCGGCTTCGGGCTGACGCGATCCCGATCCCGGACGCGGGCGCGTTCGAAGCCGCGCGCCGGCGCACTGCCGCCCTGCGCTTGGTGCTCCCCCTCGTCTTGCTCGGCCTGCTCGCGCTCGCCGTCCACGCGGCGCGCGGCCTCGGCGCGCCGGCCGAGAGCCTCGTCCCACAGGGGCGGAGCGGTGTGATCGTCCTCGACCTCTCGCGCAGCATCTCGCCGGGCCCGCTGACGGCGGAGCGCAAGGCGCTGCAGCGGCTCGACTCGGCCGACGACCGGGTCGGTCTGGTCGCATTCTCCGACTCCGCCTACGAACTGCTGCCACCCGGCTCGTCGGGGCTGGAGCTGCGACCGATCATCCGTTTCTTCACGCCGATCGCCAACCGTCGCGACCGGGCAGGCGACCCCGTCTTCCCGGTCGATCCCTGGACGGACTCCTTCCGCGGAGGCACGCAGATCTCGGTTGGCCTGCAGGCGGGCTTGGGCGCGCTCAGGCGGGCGGGGATCCACGACGGCGCGCTTCTCCTCGTCAGTGACCTCGCCGATCAGCCCGAAGATCTTCAGCATCTCCTGCAGGTGCTGATCGTCATGCGACGGGAGCACGTCGCGGTGAAGATCCTCGGCCTCAACCCGCGGCCGGCCGACCGCAAGCTGTTCGAGCGGCTCGCGGGCGCGAGCGCCTTCGTCGGGGAGCCGCCTCCGCTCGGGGCGGCCGGCTTCGCACGGCGCCTCGAAGCCGGATTGCGCGAGCCAGTGCCCTGGGCGCTGATCGGGGTTGCGTTCGCGCTCCTCGCCGTGCTCGGTCTGAACGAGTTGCTCTGCGGCCGCCTCAGCTGGAGGTCGGCGTGACGCGGTCTGTTGCTCTGGCGGCGGCGGTAGTCCTCGCGGCGGCGGGTATCTTCCTGCTCCTCCTCGCAGTCGACGTCAACCGCTGGCCGACCCGGATGGCCGCGGACGACATCGCCTACCGCACCGATCCAACCCGCCGCAATCTCTGGCAGGCGCCGCAGATCCTGCCCGGTCGACCCGCACGGGCACTGCTCGCACTCGACGACGACGTCCAGGCCCGGACGACGCTGCAGATCTTCAAGCTTGGCCACGCCCGGACGCTCTTCTTCGTCGCCGGCCCGCAGCTGATCTTCTACCGGGCCGCGGCGCAGGCGCTGCTCTCGAAGGAGATCGACTCGGACCGCGACCCGGGACGGCGCTCGCAGGAGCTCAACCTCTACGGCGTGCTGCAGCTGATCTCGACCGGTGACGGCGACCCGCAGCAACGTCAGCAGATCCTGCCGCGTGCGGCCGAGACGTTCCGTGCCGCGATGGCCGTCGACCCGGCGAACGAGGACGCGAAGTACAACCTGGAGCTGACACTGCGCCTGCTGCAGAGGAACCGTCAAGAGGGCGATCTCCAGAACGGGGCCGGCGGGACGAGCGCCCACGGAACCGACACGGGCAGCGGGTATTAGCCTTGGGGATCTCCTTCCTCAGCCCGCTCGGAGCGCTGGTGACCCTCGCCGTCGTCGTGCCGCTGCTCGCGTACACCGCGCTCGAGCGTCGTGCCGCCCGCGTCCGGCAGGCGCTCGGCCTGCGCGCGCCCGGCTGGCGAAGCCGACTGGAGCTCGCGGCGGCCCTGATGTCAGTGGCAGTGCTGCTCGGGCTCGCTGCTGCCCAGCCCGTCCTTGCGTGGGCCCACGACCAGGCCGCCCGCGGCGACGCCGAGGTGATGTTCGCCTTCGACGTCTCCAAGTCGATGCAGGCATCGCTCGGGCCCAACGGCACGACGCGGCTCGGGCGCGCGAAGTCGTTGGCGGTCAAGCTGCGCGCCACGCTCGGCGACATTCCGGCGGGCATCGCGACCATGACCGACCGCACGCTGCCGCACCTGTTCCCTTCCGCTAACGCTGAGGTCTTCAACACGACCGTACACGAGGCGTTCGCAATCGAGAACCCCCCGCCTTCGTCTCTCGGCGGCCCTACCGGCGGCCGCGCGACGACGCTCGGCGCGCTCGCAGTCGTCGCAACGGAGGGCTACTTCACCCCCGGCGTCCAACACCGCCTGCTCGTCGTGCTGAGCGACGACGAGAGCCTGCCCTTCGAGAGTTCGAGCGTCGGCGCGGTGTTCCGCAAGCCGCCGCGCGTCCACACGATCTTCGTCCGCTTCTGGAACCGGCGCGAGCGGGTCTACCGGGCAGACGGCAAGCCCGACGTCTTCTACCGGCCCGACCCGACCAGCGCGCAGACCGCCTTGACGCTCGCGGAGGCGACGCGGGGTCGGACGTTCGGCGAGAACGACCTCCGGTCGATCGTCAAGGCAGCCCGGACAGACCTCGGGAGCGGCGCGATCCGCAGGCGGCGACTGGAACGCGCGCGCACGCCGATCGCGGGCTGGCTTGCATTCGCAGCAATCCTTCCGCTTGGGCTGATCCTGCGCCGGCGCAGTCTCTAGCCGGAGGCTTGACAGACGCCCGGCGGCCGTGACACAGTTCCGCCGTCAAGTCCTGTGGGCCCTCGGGTTCGCAGGGCTTGACGTCTTAAGGCTTGGTTCGAGGCGGCGCGACCTCGCCGAAGCGCCGGCGGGCCGCGCCTTCGCGTGTACCTGGGGCCCCGAACGCCGGAGTCGCGGTCGACTCGGCGCTTCGCAGCCCAGGAGTGTGCCTCAAGCCGGTTTGCCTCCACCACGGCGAAGGAGGGCAGCACCGAAGATCCGCCCGCGCCGGGATGTCAAGGGCGTGCACTGCCGGCGAGGCAGGTCGTGCCGCGCTCCGCGCGAGCTGCGAGCAGAGCGTGGCGAGACGAGCCTCGCACGAACTCAAGCACCGAGTCGGACACCGCCTCGTTCTTCGGCGGCGCGATCGACGGCGCTGCCCTCGCGGTGCAGGGCGACGCGGCCTCCACGCCCGCCGCCGGCTGCACGGCGGTGCTTGGGGCCAAGCTGTGTGGCTCGAGTTCGAGGAGGGGCGGGAGGCGAGCCGGAGCAAGACGTCCCGGCGGTTCCTTCGCGACGATGCTCATGGCGAGGCGCGTACGATCGAAGCCACGCACCGCTCGGTGAAACTGCCGAGATCCCGTCCCTGCGAGCAACCGGAGCTCTTCATGACCTATGTGCCCGCCCCCGACCGCTACGAGGGGATGATCTACAAACGAAGCGGCCGCAGCGGCCTGCAACTCCCGGCCGTCTCGCTCGGCCTCTGGCACAACTTCGGCCACGACCGGCCGCTCGATTCGAGCCGCGCGATCGTCCGGCGTGCCTTCGACCTCGGTGTCACTCACTTCGATCTGGCCAATAACTACGGGCCGCCGTACGGATCGGCGGAGGAGAACTTCGGGCGACTGCTGCAGCAGGATCTGGCGCCGTTCCGCGACGAGCTCGTCATCTCGACGAAGGCCGGCTACGACATGTGGCCCGGTCCCTACGGGGAGTGGGGCTCGCGCAAGTATCTGCTCGCGAGCCTCGACCAGAGCCTCGGCCGGCTCGGCCTCGACTACGTCGACATCTTCTACTCGCACCGCTTGGATCCAACGACGCCGCTCGAGGAGACGATGGGCGCGCTCGACAGCGCCGTGCGGCAGGGCAAGGCGCTCTATGTCGGCATCTCGTCCTACTCGGCGCAGAAGACGCGCGAGGCGGCGGCCTTGCTACGCGGGCTCGGGACGCAGCTGCTGATCCACCAGCCTTCGTACTCTCTGCTCAATCGCTGGATCGAGCCGGAGCTGCTGGA
Source organism: Gaiellaceae bacterium (assembly GCA_046262635.1). Classification (GTDB taxonomy): domain Bacteria; phylum Actinomycetota; class Thermoleophilia; order Gaiellales; family Gaiellaceae; genus JBHEMK01. The sequence continues at coordinate 4,430 of JBHEMK010000068.1, read as the reverse complement.
CACGCTCGCCGCTGAGGGGATCGGCTGCATCGGCTTCTCGCCGCTTGCCCAGGGGATGCTGACCGAGAAGTACCTCGACGGTATCCCCGAGGGGTCGCGGGCGAGCCGGGGCGACTCGCTGTCCCCTGAGCTGCTCAGTGACGAGGCGCTCGCCAAGATCCGGGCCTTGGGGGAGATCGCTGCGCGTCGCGGTCAAACGCTCGCCCAGATGGCTCTCGCCTGGACGCTGCGCGACGCGCGCATGACCTCGACGCTCGTCGGGGCAAGCAGCGTCGCGCAGCTCGAGGCCAACGTCGGGGCTCTCGACCGCCTCGACTTCAGCGACGGGGAGCTCGCGGAGATCGACCGCCATGCGACCGAAACCGGCATCAATCTCTGGGCCGCCTCAAGTAGTGCGTGAGCGGCGGTCGCGAGCGCCGCAGGCGGCGGCAACGCAGAGGAGTGCGCCGAGCGCTCCGACCACGATCTCGAAGTCGGCGAGATTCGGCGCGTAGTGGAAGAGGGTGATGAGGTTGGGGACGCCAAAGTCCGAGCGAGCAGCTAGCTGCCGGCGAAGGCGAGCATCGACATGGAGAGCCGCCGCGAGAATCGCCGGAATGGCCGTTCGAGCCGACAACGAGGCAGGCGCCGTCATGTCAAAAGGCTCGACCGACACCTAAAAGGACGGGCCTGCGGGCAGTGCGCTTCACGTCCAGGTCGAGCTGTTTCGTCTTCCCGCTCATTGCAGAGCCAGGACGATCGGCGACCATCGCGTCGTACTGAGGGGGCCGCCGACGACGCGCGGATCGAGGGGAGCCCTCATGGGGCGCTGGGCGCGTGGCGCAGCCGCATCGTCCGATCCGCTTGCCGACGGCATCACCGTGACGACCGACGGGCCGAAGATGGTCGAGGTTGCGGCAGAGGCCTGGCGCAGCGCCCGGAGCCCTGGCCCGCGCTGCGGCGTTGGCCGGAGCCATGCTGCCAAACGCGGCCTCTTGGGGCCGCACTCCAGAGCGCCTGTGCGCCGGCTGTAGCTCAGGTCCCCGCCGGCCGGCGAGTTTCGGCGTGGTGAGAGCCGATGCAACGAGCACCGCGGCGGCGGCGAGGCGTGGCGACGGCCCACGCCGCCTCGCCGACGAGAGCGTCGCGGATCCTCAGGCCGTGTTCTGCCTGGGGCGAGCACGAGGCGGACACCGAAAGAACGCCGGGAACTCGCGCACCACGGGGAATCGCAGCAACTCGGGCGAGCGTGCGAGCGCCGCGTTGTGGAAACCCTCGCACGCTCCCGCTGTTTTGCAACGGTATTGCCAAATCGGCCATAATGGCGCCACCCCGCGTTCAAAGGAGTCTCTCGATGGCGGTCGTCGAATCTGGCCCGACCCAGGTCCAGCAGGTTCTCTCGAAGGGAGCCATCGCGGATCCACTTCCGACGTTGGGCGAGGCCCGGCGCGACCCGGCGCGCCTGGAGAAGATCAAGGCGGTCCGCCAACTGATCGACGAGCGGGGCATCAAGTACATCTTCTTCCAGCAGGTTTCCGTCTCCGGCCACGTCAACGGCAAGGGTGTTGCGGCGACGCAGTGGGAGCGGGTTGCGGAGGACGGCTACCAGCTCGTGTACGGCGCGACGGCCGATCTGTTCGTCGACCGCCGGGATCAGTACATCGGCTTCGGCCCCGAGGAGTCCGAACTGGCGGCGATCGCCGATCTCGACACCTTCAGGCAACTCCCGTGGGACTCGCGCGTCGGGCGGGTGTTTTGCGACTGCTACGACACCGAGACGGGGGAGCTGCTCGAGGCCGACCCCCGTCAGAACCTGAAGCGGATTGCGAACGAGGTCGAGCAGGAACTCGGCTACACGTTCCTCTGCGGGATCGAGCCCGAGATGATGTGGATGCGGAAGACGGACGACCCGAACGAGGCCTCGGGCTTAACGAAGCCGTGGTGCTACCACATCAACCAGTTTGAGGAACTGCGCGAGATCATCCTCGACGTCATCGACTACGGCGAGCAGCTCGGGATCAACCCGACCTACGGTGACCATGAGGACTCTCCCGGCCAGCTCGAGCTCAACTTCCTCTTCGACCGAGCCCTGCGCACCGCCGACAACCTGTCGACCTATCGCCAGATCTGTGCCGCAGTCGCGCGGAAGCACGGTGTGATCGCGAGCTTCATGCCGAAGCCGTTCACGGGCGTGTCGGCGAACGGCGCCCATCACCACTTCACGCTCGTGGACGAGGGAGGAAAGAACGTCTTCTTCGACACGGACGGGCCGGCCAAGTTGTCGGAGATCGGTCTTCAGTTCATGGGCGGGATCCTCGAGCACGCGCGCGGGCTCTGCGGGATCACGGCTCCGACCGTCAACTCGTACAAGCGCTTCTGGGACTTCGGCTTCTGGGCGCCGATCTACAAGGACTACGGCTGGCAGAACCGCACGACGCTCGTCCGGGTGGCGAGCGGCGGCCGGTTCGAGTTTCGCGCGGTCGACTCGGCGTGCAACCCCTACCTGACGCAGGCGGCTCTCCTCCGCTGCGGACTGGATGGCGTTCGCCGGAAGCTCGATCCGGGTCCGCCGCAACAGCGCAACATCTACGACGTCCTCGCCGAGGGGGGCGAGGTCGAGCGCGTGCCCCAGCATCTCGGTGAGGCGCTCGAGGCTCTCGAGGCCGACGATGTCGTGCGGGGTGCGATGCCGGGCAGATTGTTCGACGTGTACATGCACTACAAGCGGGACGAATGGGAGCGTTTCCTCTCCGCCGTCACCGACTGGGAGCGGGAGCGCTACCTGGACATCCTGCCCTAGCCATGTGCGGAATCGCGGGGATCATCTACCAGGACGGTCTGCATCCGATCGGAGCGGACATGACGCTGATGCTTCAGTCGATGAAGCACCGCGGGCCCGATTCAACCGGCTACGCGCTGTACGGCACACCGGGCCCACAGATCATCATGCGCTACAAGCTCGCCGACGCGAACACGCCGCGCGATTTCGAGTTCGAGGATCGCCTCAGGCGACACCGAGGACAGGTCGAGGCGCGGCTCCGCTCGCTCGGAGCGGAGATCCTGACGATCGAGCGCGAGACCGACTACGCAGAGCGGGTCACCTTCACCTACGACGGCGACCTGAAGACCGTCGCGGACACGGTCGAGGACATCACCGACGTGGAGGTGCTCTCGCTCGGAAACTCCCTGGAGATCATCAAGGACCTGGGCGACGCCGAGAGTGTGTCCGACGAGTACGAGCTCGGCGGCTTCGTCGGAACCCATGCGATCGGACACGTGCGCATGGCGACAGAGTCGGACGTCGACATCTCCGGGGCACATCCCTACTGGGCCTATCCGTTCGGGGACGTGGCGGTCGTCCACAACGGCCAGCTGACGAATTACCACCAGTGGCGCCGGCGGCTCGAGCGCTCTGGACACCGCTTCCAGTCGGAGTGCGACTCGGAGATCATCGCCGTCTACCTCGCCGAGCGGATGCACGAGGACCTCTCGCTCGAGGAGGCCATGCGCCGGAGCCTCGACGATCTCGACGGCGTCTTCACGTACATCTGCGTCACCAAGGACGCGCTGGGAGTCGCGAAGGACGAGCTGGCGGCCAAGCCGCTCGTTCTCTACGAGGGCGACGACCTGGTCGCGATCGCCTCGGAGGAGATCGCGATCCGCGCCATCGTCGATCACGAGATCCCGACCTACGATCCCTACGAGGGCGAGGTGCTCGTGTGGACGCGCTAGTCGGCGAGTCGAGCATCAGCTACGACGCGCGCGGCCTCGTCGAGCTGGACGACACCGTCCCGGGGATTGCGGAGATTGACGGAGACCGGGCCACCTTCGACGCGCGCGAGCTGACGACGCGACAGATCAATCTCGAGCTGCGGTCCCTCCTCTACGAGCGGGGCATCAAGGACGTGCGCGTCCAGAATCCGGGTGCGAAGCACTCGCTCGGCGTCGGCATCCTCACCCGCTGCCGGATCGTCTTCGACGGTAGCCTCGGCTACTTCGGCTGCGGCCTGATCGACGGGCCGGAGGTGCTCATCGCCGGACGGGTCGGCTGGTCGGCCTGCGAGAACATGATGTCGGGTGTCGTTGTGATCGACGGCAACGCGGGCTCGCTGACCGGCGCGGCCATGCGCGGCGGGGACCTGATCGTCAAGGGACAGGTCGGCGCGCGCACCGGCATCGATCAGAAGGGCGGCACGATCATCGTGCTCGGCACCGCCGGGATGATGACCGGCTTCATGATGCAGCGGGGTCGCCAGATCATCTGCGGCGACGTCGGGCCGGGGCTCGGTGACTCGATGTACGACGGCGCGTTCTACGTCGCGGGCAAGGTCAAGTCACTCGGCGTCGACTGCGTGCCGGGCGAGTGGACAGAAGCCGACACGGAGCTGATCGAGCGGAAGTTCAGCGCCCACGGTCTCGGCTCGCCGCCAGAATTCCAGAAATTCGTCTGC